>JAUYEK010000337.1 GCA_030691435.1 Sulfuricella sp.
AACACGGATTTACACAGATTATCCATGAGTGACCACTCTCGCCTTAATCACCTTTCTGGTTGTTTTATCCGTGTAAATCAGTGTTCATCCGTGGATAAAAGAGGTCTTTGCAAATGCTGACGCGGATAATCGAATTCGCCCTCACCCAGCGGCTGGCGGTGATCGTGACCACCCTGATGCTGATCGGCGCCGGCGCGGTCGCCTTCAAGCAGTTGCCGATCGACGCTTTCCCCGACGTTTCCTCGACCCAGGTCAAGGTCATCATCAAGGCGCCGGGGATGACGCCGGAGGAGGTCGAATCGCGCATCGTGGCGCCGATCGAGGTGGAACTCCTGGGCATCCCGTACAAGAAAATCCTGCGCTCGGTGTCGAAGTACGCCCTGACCGACATCACCATCGATTTCGAGGACGGCACCGACATCTACTGGGCGCGCAACCAGGTGGCGGAACGCTTGGGCGGCGTGATGAAGGACCTGCCCGCCGGCGTCAGCGGCGGCCTGGCGCCGATCACCACGCCGCTGGGCGAAATGCTGATGTTCACCATCGAGGGCGGCGACCTCACCCTGCTGGAACGGCGCTCGCTGCTCGACTGGGTGATCCGCCCGGCGTTGCGAACCTTGCCGGGCGTGGCGGATGTAAATGCTCTGGGCGGCCTGGTGCGCAGCTTCGAGGTGATGCCGGACAATGCGGCCTTGCAGTCGCGCGGCGTTTCGCTCGAACAGCTGCAAAAGGCGCTGGAGACCAACAATCGCAATGATGGCGCCGGTAGGCTTAAGGACGGCGAAGAAGTGCTGCTGGTGCGCAGCGAGGGGGCAATCAGGAACCTCGACGACCTGCGCGCCATCGTCGTCAGTAGCCGCGATGGCCAGGTGGTGCGCGTTGGGGATGTGGCGACGGTGCGCATCGGCCACCTGAGCCGCTACGGCGTCGTTACCAAGGACGGCAAGGGCGAAGCGGTGGAAGGGCTGGTGCTGGGCTTGCGCGGCGCCAACGCGCAGTTGGTGGTGGAAGGCGTCAAGGCGCGGCTGAAGGAGATCGCGCCGTCGTTCCCGCCCGGCGTCAAGACCGAGATTTTCTACGACCGCGGCAGCCTGGTGGAGCGCGCCGTCGGCACGGTTTCCAAGGCGCTGCTGGAAGCGATCGTGCTGGTGGTGATCCTGCTCCTGCTGTTCCTCGGCAACCTGCGCGCCGCCATCGTGGTGGCGGTAACGCTGCCGCTGGCGGCGCTGTTCACCTTCATCCTGATGCGCTTTTTTGGCATGTCGGCCAACCTGATGAGCCTGGGCGGTCTCGCCATCGCCATCGGCATGCTGGTGGACGCCTCCGTGGTGGTGGTGGAGAACGTGGTTTCCCATCTCGCCCACGACCGGAGCGCGAAGAATATCCCTCACCTGCACGTGATTTACCGGGCGGTCAAGGAAGTGGTGATGCCGGTGGCCTCGGGCGTGGTGATCATCATCGTCGTGTTCCTGCCGCTGCTGACCTTGCAGGGACTGGAAGGCAAGTTTTTCATCCCGGTTGCGCTGACCATCGTGTTCGCGCTGGCCGGCTCGCTGATCCTGTCGCTTACCGCGATTCCGGTGCTGGCGTCCTATATGTTGAAACAAGGTGGCCACGACGACCCCTGGCTGGTGAAGAAGCTCACCGCGATCTACATGCCCGCGCTCGACTGGGCGCTCAGGCACGGCAAGCTGGTGGCCATTGGCGCGGTGGCGGCACTGGCCCTGACGGCGGCGGTGTATCCCCTGATCGGCAAGACCTTCATGCCGGTGATGGACGAGGGCGACATCATCATCGGCATCGAAAAGCTGCCCTCGATCAACCTCAGGCACAGCTTCGAGCTCGACCTGAAAATCCAGCGCGCGATCATGGAAAAGGTGCCGGAAGTGAAGGGTGTCGTCGCCCGGGTCGGCTCGGACGAGCTCGGTCTCGACCCGATGGGCTTCAACCAGACCGACACCTTCCTGGTGCTGAAGCCGCGCGACCAGTGGCGCAAGCCGGACAAGGAATGGCTTACCGACGAACTCAGGAAGGTGCTCAAGGACTTCCCCGGCGTCGCCCACAGCTTCACCCAGCCGATCGACATGCGGGTGTCGGAGATGATCATCGGCGTACGAGGCGACGTGGCGGTGAAGATATTCGGCCCCGATCTCGCCACCCTCAACCAGCAGGCGGAAAAAATCGAGGTCGCGCTCAAGGGCGTCAAGGGCAGCGAGGACGTTTACCGGGTGATGAACGAGGGGGTGCAGTACCTGAAAATCGAGATCGACCGCCTTGCCGCCGGGCGCATGGGCCTGTCGGTGGACGAGATCGGCAATACCCTGCGTTCCCAGCTCGAAGGCCAGGTGCTGGGCGTGGTATTGGAGGGCGTGCGGCGCACGCCGGTGCTGCTGCGCGGCAGCGACGCCGTGCGCGACATCCCCGCGGTGTTCGCCGACCTGCGCCTGACCCTGCCCCTCTCTCCTAGCTCTCTCCCAAAAGGAGAAAGGGACGCAGGCTCGCTTCGCGAGTCTCATGTTATCGGCCAGAGCGTGCCGCTGGCCAGCGTGGCGCAGCTCAAGCGGGTGGATGGCCCGGTCAAGATCGACCGCGAGAACGCGCAGCGCTACGCGGTGGTAGTGACCAACGTGCGCGGTCGCGACCTGGTCGGTTTCGTCGAGGAGGCGAAGCTGGCGGTGGAGAAACAGGCGCCGTCGCCGGCCGGCTACAGTCTCACCTGGGGCGGCCAGTTCGAGAACCAGCAGCGCGCCGCGGCGCGGCTCGCCATCGTGGTGCCGGTCGCCCTGGGCCTGATCTATCTGCTGCTGTTCGCCACCTTCGGTTCGATGCGCCAGGCGTGGCTGGTGTTTGCCAACATCCCCTTCGCCCTGATCGGCGGCGTGTGGGCGCTGTGGCTTTCGGGCGAATACCTGTCGGTGCCGGCCTCGGTCGGATTCATCGCCCTGCTCGGCATTGCGGTGCTGAACGGCGTGGTGATGGTGAGTTATTTCAACCAGTTGCGGGAGCAGGGCATGGCGCTGGCCGAAGTGGTGGTGGAGGGTGCCCGGCGCCGCCTGCGGCCGGTGATGATGACTGCCAGCATCACCGCCTTCGGCCTGGTTCCGCTGCTGTTCGCCAGCGGCCCCGGTTCGGAGATCCAGAAGCCGTTGGCGATCGTGGTGATCGGCGGACTGCTGAGTTCGACACTGCTGACATTGATCATCCTGCCGCTGCTCTACAGGCGGTTCGGCGTGGTCGGAGAGGATAAAAAATGAACCTGGAAAAGTTGGTCCACGAAATACACGAAAATCACGAAAAAATTCAGAGAGATATGCGACTGACTGCTCCTGCCTGATGTGCGAATCCAGAGTGAGCGGCAAGTTGTTTATTTATTTCGTGTCTTTTGTGTTTTTCGTGGATGAAAGGAGGTTTTTAGGATGAAACAACCGGATTGCTGTCTGACCATCGTTTTTCCCAAGGGGCTGGAAGACAGCATGATCGACCACCTGCTCGAACACCCCGAGCTGGCCAGTGGTTTTACCACTTACGAGGTTGAGGGGCACGGGCAGGTTGCCGTTTACCACAGCATCAACGAGCAGGTGCGCGGCCGGGCGCATCGGGTGAAGATGGAGGTGGCGATGGACCGCGAGGATGCGCAGACCCTGATCGCCCATTTCAAGGTATCCCTGCCGAGCCGGGAAATCGCCTACTGGATCGCGCCGATCAATGAATTCGGGAGGTTCGCATGAGCCTAAATTGTCCCGCGCGTTTTGTAATAATTGTGACCCCCCCTGTAGGAGCGGCCTTGGCCGCGATTGGCGATTACCGCGGCCACGGCCGCTCCTACAGGGAAATTTATTGGTTTAGGCTAATGGACTTGCGTACCTTTGCGTCCTTGGCGGTGAAAAGATTTGTAGCAGTGGTTCTGATTGCAACTCCCTTGGCACTGCCTGCGGTTGCGGCAGAGATGGTGGCCAATTATCCCGATCTGCCGCCGCCTGAAGCGGTGGCGAACGCGCTTAAAAACAGCCCGGATGTGCTGGCCGCCCAGGCTGGCATCAAGGTCGGCGAGGCAGTGCGCCAGCGCCTGCAGGCGGGCGAGCATGAGGTCACCATGCGCCTGATGGGGCAGCGGCGCAGCATCAATCCCTCCGAGCGTTACCGGGAGTGGGATGTCGGGCTGGAGCGGGCGTTCCGCCTGCCCGGCAAGGCCGCGCTCGACGGCAAGATGGGCGATGTTGAGGTGGCGCGTTCGCAAACCCTGTATGGCGATGCGCTGCATGAAACGGGGCGCAGCCTGCTGAAGGCCTGGTTTTCCTGGAACAGGGAGCGGGCTCAGTCACAGCAATGGGTGGATCAGGTCGATCTGCTGAAAAATCAGGCGGGAATCGTCGCCAGGCGGGTGCGCGCAGGCGATGCGCCGCAGCTGGAAAGCGGCATTGCCGAGGCCGCCGTGGCGCAGGCGGAAAGCGCACTGTACCAGGCCAGGCTGCGCCAGCAGGTGGCCGCCAATGAGCTCGGCCAGCGCTTCCCGGTCATTCCCCTGCCGACATCGGTGCCCGTGTCGGCTCCTGTGCCTTTGCAGCAGGGGCTGGAATACTGGAAGGAAGAAATCCTCAGGCACAACCATGAGCTAAGCGTAGCGCGCAACGTGGCGGCGCTGGGACGGCTGCACTCGGAACGATCTTCCGCTGACAAACTGCCCGATCCTACCGTAGGGCTGCGTTTCGGTGGCGAGCGCGACGGCGCCGAGCGCATCGTCGGCCTGCATGTGTCGTTTCCCTTCCCTGGCGGGGCGCGCTCGGCCCGGGCAGACGAAGGCCGGGCGCTGGCGGAGATGGCGGCACAGCGCGAGGCGGGCATATTGCGAAAAGTCACCGCCGAGGCGGTCAACAGCTTTGCGGCGGCCCAGGCTGCCTACGGCGGCTGGCAAAGCGCTGCTGACAAGATGCGCGGCAATGCCGAACTGATGGCGCGCGCCTATGCATTAGGTGAAATGGGCCTGCCGGAAGTGCTGACTGCGCGCCGGCAGGCGCTGGAGACCAATCTGGCCGCTGTGCTGGCGCGCCTGGAAGCAGCCGAAACTCGTTACCGGCTATTGCTGGACGCCCACCAGTTGTGGCCGCTGGATGCCGACGAAGAGGACGAAGGGCACGCGCACTATTGAGGCGGTTCGCTGCGGCCTCGTTTTTTCCTTGTCTGGCTTGCTTGGCGCTACAATGAATATATCTGCGTTGCCCTGATACGGTCATCCATGGTCAATCCCGAAACGAACAAGCTGGTTGAGGTCCTGCTGGCAGGGGATCACGCCGCAGCACTGGCTGAGGCCAGATGCCTGCGCACCACAGGCATGTCGCCGGAGCGGATAGTGACGGAAGGGCTGGAAGCGGCGATGCAGCGGCTCGACGACAAGTGCACCGTGGAAAGCTTCAACCTGCTCGAAATCATGCTGGTCGGGCGCGCGGTATCCGCCGTGGTGAACGAGCTTTACCCCGAGGGAGTGCCGCCGGAGCATGGCCGCGATACTTTCGTCATCGCCACGCTGGAGGGCGACGTCCACGACCTGGGCAAGAACATCGCCAAGATGGTGCTGATCGGCAAGGGTTACCGGGTGGTCGATCTGGGCAAGGACTGCCCGGTGGAAACCCTGGTGAACGCGGCCGAGCGCGAGCACGCCCATGCCGTGCTGGTGAGCGGCCTGATCACGCCGGTCATTCCGCAGGTGCGCAAGGTCAGGCCCGCGCTGGTCGAGCGCGGCCTGGGCGGCATCAAGGTGGTGGCGGGCGGCGCCGCGCTGAAGCAGTCCTCGGCCGAGTCGCTGAACGTGGATTACGTGGCGGAAACGGCGTTCGATGGGGCGCGCTACCTGGATAGTCTGGTGCGGGGGGAGACATGAACCCGGATTGTCCATTATTAGAGCCAAATCACCCCTGTGGGAGCGCCGCCCCCGGCGCGAATGCGGCCACAAATCGCGGCGAGGGCGCCGCTCCTACATGCACGAGCATTCCAATGGACAATCCCGCATGAACAGCCTGGAACGGATCAAGGCCGCGATTGCTTTTGCGCCGGTCGACCGCACCCCGACCGTGCCGCAACTGTTTGGCCACGCCGCCGTGCTGGCTGGCGTGGCGCTGGAGGATTACCTGCGCGACGGCGGCCTGCTCGCGCGCTGCCAGATCGGGGCCCTGGAGCGTTATGGGCACGACGTCGTGTTCGCCTTCATGGATTTGTGCGTGGAGACCGAGGCGGTCGGCTCCGTGCTGCAATACCGCGAAAACCAGTATCCGGACGTGGCTACCTATGTGCTCGCGCCCGGCGGCGAGGTGTCGGCGCTGGCCGTACCCGACCCCGCCGTTGCCGGGCGCATGCCGGAGCTGCTGCGGGCGGCGGGAATCCTGCGCCGCGAGCTGGACGATAAGGTGCTGGTGGCCGGCTGCGTGGCCGGGCCGATGACCCTGGCGACCCAGTTGCTCGGCATCGAAACCGCGCTGTACCTGGCGGCGGACGATCCGGCGCGGTTCGAAAAAATCCTCGATTTTTCCGCTGCGGTCGCCATCCGCTACGGCACCGCCCAGATCGAGGCGGGCGTCCATTTGCCCATCGTGTTCGATCCCTCCGCTTCGCCGGCGGTGGTGCCGCCGCAGTTCTTCCGCGAACTGCTGCTGCCGAGGCTGCAGCGGGTCTTCGCCGCCTTCCGGCAGGCCGGGGCGCTGGCCAACTGGCTCAACATCGCCGGGCCGACCGAAACCACGCTGCCCTATTATCCCGAGGCGGGGGCGGATATCGCCAACTTCGACTACTATATCGAGCCGCAGCGGGCGCAGCAGTTGCTTCCCCACACCTGTCTCGACGGCAACATGAAGTCGCTGCTGTTTGTCGAGGCGTCGCCGGACGAGGTGGCCGCGGCCGCTTCCCGGCTGGTTTCGGCGTTCGCCGACCGGGGCGGCTTCCTGCTTTCCTCCGGCTGCGAAATTCCGCCCGAGGCGAAGCCGGAAAACATCGCCGCCATGGTGGCGGCATGCCGGGGAGGGTAATTCATGCCTGAGCTAATCCTCGGCATCGACGGCGAAACGCACCGCATTCCTTTCGAGCCCGGCCCGTCGGTCCGCGACATCCTGGATGCGACCGATTTCCGCGTCCGCTCCGGCTGCCGCGGCATCGGCGCGTGCGGTCTGTGCCGGGTGCGCGTGGCTGGAACTGAAACCGGTGAGCCGACGCAGAACGAGCGCCTGCACCTGACCCCGGCGCAGCTTTCCCAGGGTGTGCGGCTGGCCTGCCAGGTCAGTCCGCGCCACGACATGCAAGTCGAAATCCTCAACCCCGCGCCGCCGTCGAACTGGAAATCTTCTCCGGATATGGCGCCGCTGCACATCCTCCACGAACAGGCGGAGGCGGGGAAGTGGCTGCCGCCGGGGGTCCAGCATCCGTGCGGCGTGGCGGTGGATTTGGGCACGACGCATGTGTGCCTGTCGCTGTTCGATCTGGCCAAGGGGCGGTGGCTGGCGGATCGATGGGGACGCAACCCGCAGCAGAATTTCGGCGCCGACGTGATCACCCGCCTCGCGGCGGCGGCAGAATCGCCCGATGCGGCACGGGAAATGAGCCGGGTGGCGGTGGCGGCGATCGGCGAGGCGCTGCTCGACATCGCCACGCGCGAGGGTTTCGATCCGCGCCGCATCGTCAATGTCACTTTGGTCGGCAATACAGCGATGCTGGCCCTGCTTTCCGGCCGCAATTTCGGGTTGCTGCTGCAGCCGGAATACTGGACGCGGCCGGTGGATTGCTCGCCGGTTGAAACTTCGGGCTGGGTGACGGAGTGGGGGGTCAACCCGGTGGCCGAGGTCGACGTGGTCGCCCCGCTCGCCGGATTCGTCGGCTCCGATCTGCTGGCGGGGCTGGTGTCGACGCGCTTTACCGAAGGGGCGGCGCCGGCGCTGTTCATCGACTTCGGCACCAATTCAGAGATCGCGCTGTGGAGCGGCGAAGCGCTGTGGGTGACTGCTTCCGCCGGCGGCCCGGCCTTCGAAAGCAGCGGCATCAGCTGCGGCGCGCCAGCGGAAGCCGGTGCGGTGTTCCGGGTGAGGCTGGATGAGTCTGGGGGCGTGGCCTGCCAGATCATCGGCGACGACCGCGCCAAGGGCCTGTGCGGATCGGGCTTGGTGGATCTGGTCGCGTGCCTGCTCGACTCGGGCAGGTTGACCCGCGTCGGCAAGTTCGCCGGCGGCGAAACGGGGTATACCTTCAGCGCGGGCGGAACCAAACTGACCCTGACCAAGGGCGATGTGGATCTGATCCAGCGCGCCAAGGCCGCCATCGGGGTCGGCATCCGGGCGCTGTGCGGCCATGCCGGGGTGGGCCTGAAGGATCTGCGGCGGGTGTGCGTGGGCGGGGCGTTCGGGCGCTATCTGGATGTCGGCAACGCCCAGGCGATCGGGCTGCTGCCGCCGGTGCCGCCGGAAACGGTGGAGCTTGCCGGCAACACTGCCCTTGCCGGCTGCTGCGACGTCATGCTCTCGTCGCTGGCGGCGGAGCGGCTGAACCAGTTGCGCAGCCGCGCCCAGCTCGTCAACCTGGCGCGCTATCCCGATTTCGACCAGGCATTTTTCGAAAATCTGTATCTTCAGCCACTACGGGAGGTCTGATGAATCCAGATTGTCCATTAGAGCCAAAACACCGTTGTGGGAGCGGCGCCCTCGCCGCGATTTTCGGCCGCATTCGCGCCGGGGGCGGCGCTCCTACATGCACGAGCATTCCAATGGACAATCCGGGTTTATGTCTTGAACCACGCGGAAAGCCAGGCAAAAATGCCGCGTCTGGCTGGAAAATTACGCAATATCCGTACCAGAATAA
>JAUYEK010000196.1 GCA_030691435.1 Sulfuricella sp.
CCAATCGCGGCCAAGGCCGCTCCTACAGGGAAATTCATGGGTTTTAACGTGGAGCAATCCGGGTTTATTTAGGCTCACCATGAAATTCATTGACGAAGCAAAAATCGAAGTCCATGCCGGTGACGGCGGCAACGGCTCGGCCAGCTTCAGGCGCGAGAAGTACATCGACAAGGGCGGGCCGAACGGCGGTGACGGCGGGCGTGGCGGCAGCATTTATGCGATTGCCGACCGCAACATCAACACCCTGGTGGACTACCGCTTTGCCCGCATCCACCGCGCTGAGAAGGGCGAAAACGGGCAGGGGTCGGATTGCTACGGCAAGGGCGGCGAAGATATGGTGCTGCGCGTGCCGGTCGGCACCGTCATCACCGATTTCAACACCAATGAAATCATCGCCGACCTCGCCAAGGACTGCGAGAAAGCCCTGATCGCCAAGGGCGGCAAGGGCGGCCTCGGCAACCTGCACTTCAAGTCCAGTACCAACCGGGCGCCGCGCCAGTTCACGCACGGCGAACTGGGTGAAGTACGAGAACTCAAAATGGAACTCAAGGTGCTGGCCGACGTCGGGCTGCTGGGCATGCCCAATGCCGGCAAGTCCACTTTCATCCGCGCTGTTTCGGCGGCCAAGCCGAAGGTGGCGGACTACCCCTTCACCACGCTGCACCCCAACCTCGGCGTGGTGCGCGTGGAGCACGACAAAAGCTTCGTCATCGCCGACATTCCCGGCCTGATCGAGGGTGCAGCCGAAGGCGCCGGCCTCGGCCACCAGTTCCTGCGCCATCTGGCACGCACCCGCTTGCTGCTGCATCTGGTCGATATCGCTCCCTACGACGAAACCGCCAACCCGGTGGCAGAGGCTCATGCGATCGTCAACGAACTCAAGAAATACGACGAATCGCTCTACCAGAAGCCGCGCTGGCTGCTGCTGAACAAGATGGACATGCTGCCCGCAGACGAACGCGACCAGTACAGACAGCAGTTCCTCAAGGACTTTGGCTGGAACGGGAAATGTTTTATCATTTCCGCCCTCACCGGAGAAGGCTGCAAGGAAGTTGTCTACGCCATCATGGAGTTTCTCGACCAGAACCGGCCGGCGGAAGAACCCGCTGAGGATACGCAGGAAACGCAACCTTGAGTTCCGTCATCGCCAACAGCAAGCGCCTGGTCATCAAAGTCGGCAGCAGCCTGGTCACCAACAGCGGCGCCGGCCTCGACCATCAGGCCATCGCCACCTGGGCGGCGCAGATTGCCGCCCTCAAAGCCATGGGGCGGGAAGTCGTGCTGGTCTCTTCCGGCGCGATCGCCGAGGGGATGCAACGCCTCGGCTGGAAGAAGCGCCCCAGCGCCGTGCATGAACTGCAAGCCGCAGCTGCGGTGGGCCAGATGGGGCTGGTGCAGGTCTATGAAACCTGCTTCCGCAAGCATGGCCTGCACACCGCGCAGATCCTGCTGACCCACGACGACCTCGCCGACCGCAAGCGCTATCTGAATGCCCGCTCCACCCTGCGCACCCTGCTCGAACTGAACACTATCCCGCTCATCAACGAAAACGACACCGTAGTCACCGAGGAAATCCGCTTCGGCGACAACGACACCCTGGCCGCCCTGGTCACCAACCTGATCGAGGCGGACGCGCTGGTGATCCTGACCGACCAGACCGGCCTGTATTCCGCCGATCCGCGCAAGAACCCTACCGCCACGCTGGTGGGCGAAGCGCGCGCCGGCGACCCGGCACTGGAAACCATGGCAGGCGGAGCCGGTAGCGATATTGGCCGCGGCGGCATGCTGACTAAAATTCTCGCCGCCAAGCGTGCGGCTCGTAGCGGCGCCCATACCGTGATTGCCTGGGGACGCGAGCCGGACGTGCTGATCCGCCTCGCCCAAGGCGAAGCCATCGGCACCCAGTTGATTGCCGGCGAAATAAAGACCGTGGCCCGCAAACAATGGCTCGCCGACCATCTGCAGGTCGGCGGCAAACTCACGCTTGACGATGGAGCGGTCAATGCCCTGTGCAAGGAAGGCAAAAGCCTGCTGCCGATCGGCGTAACTGCGCTTAGCGGTGATTTCGAACGTGGCGAAGTAGTGACCTGCCTGGATGCGAAAGGCCGTGAAATTGCTCGTGGCCTGGTCAATTACAGCGCGCATGAAACTCAAAAAATTCTGCGCCACGCCAGTACGGAGATCGAATCCATCCTGGGTTACGTGGACGAACCGGAATTGATCCATCGGGACAACTTGGTGTTGCTTTAACCCGGATTATCCATTGGAGCCAAAAC
>JAUYEK010000356.1 GCA_030691435.1 Sulfuricella sp.
GGCATCGGCGTGGTGACGCCGGAACGCGCCCTGGCGCTGGGGCTGACCGGCCCGATGCTGCGCGGATCGGGCCGGGCGTGGGACTTGCGCAAGAAGCAGCCCTACGAAGTTTACGACCGAATGGATTTCGACATCCCGGTCGGCGTCAACGGCGACTGCTACGACCGCTATCTGGTGCGCATGGAAGAAATGCGCCAGTCCAACCGCATCATCAAGCAGTGCGTGGACTGGCTGCGCGTCAATCCCGGCCCGGTGATCACCGCCAACCACAAGGTGGCGCCGCCTGCGCGGGAGGGAATGAAGCAGAACATGGAAGAGCTGATCCACCACTTCAAGCTGTTCACCGAAGGCATGCATGTGCCTGAGGGGGAGTGCTATGCGGCGGTGGAGCATCCCAAGGGCGAATTCGGCATCTACATGATTTCCGATGGCGCCAACAAGCCCTACCGCCTCAAGATACGCGCCCCGGGTTTCGCCCACATGTCGGCGATGGACGAAATGGCGCGCGGCCACATGATCGCCGACGTGGTGGCGCTGATGGGAACTTTCGATATTGTGTTTGGTGAAATTGACAGATAGGGCTGTTTTCCACGGATTACCAAAAGTAGGCGCCTCTAGGCGACACAGATGTACACAGATAAAATCTTGATGGTTCATCCGTGAAAATCTGTGTACATCCGTGGCTAAAAGATAAATTATGCTTTCAACTGAATCGCTCAAGAAGATAGATCGCGAGATCGCCAAGTACCCGCCTGAGCACAAGCAGTCGGCGGTGATGGCGGCGTTGCGCATCGCCCAGGAAGAGAAGGGCTGGCTCGCTCCGGAAAGCATCGAGTTCGTCGCCGGCTATCTGGGCATGGCGCCGATCGCGGCGCAGGAAGTGGCGACCTTCTACAACATGTACAACCTGCAACCGGTCGGCAAGTACAAGATCACGGTTTGCACCAACCTGCCCTGCACCCTGATGGGCGCGGAATCGGCGGTCGAGCACCTGCAACGCAAGCTCGGCATCGGCTTCGGCGAAACCACGCCGGACGGCAAGTTCACCCTCAAGGAAGGCGAGTGCATGGGCGCCTGCGGCGACGGTCCGGTGGCGCTGGTCAACAATGTGCATATGTGCGCCAAGCTGACGCCCGAAGAGGCCGACCGCATTCTGGCGGGGCTGGAGTAGCCATGAGCGATAAAGTCATATTCCACTCCATCCACCTGCCGGAATCCTGGAAGCTTGCCAACTATCTGGCCGTCGGCGGCTACGATGCGCTGAAGAAGGTGCTGTCCGAAAAGATGACGCCCGAGGCGATCATTGAGCAGGTTAAGCTTTCCGCCCTGCGCGGCCGCGGTGGAGCAGGTTTTCCCACCGGCCTGAAGTGGAGCTTCATGCCGAAGAATTATTCCGGCGACAAGTATCTGGTGTGCAACAGCGACGAGGGCGAGCCAGGCACTTTCAAGGACAGGGACATTCTGCGCCTCAATCCGCACCAGCTGATCGAGGGCATGATCATCGGCGGCTACACCCTGGGCGCGAAGGCGGGCTACAACTACATCCACGGCGAGATATGGGCCGAGTATGAACGTTTCGAAGAGGCCCTGGATGAGGCGCGCGCCGCCGGTCTGCTCGGCAAGAACATCCTCGGCAGCGGCTGGGACTTCGATATCCACGCCCACCACGGCTATGGCGCCTATGTCTGCGGCGAGGAAACCGCGCTGCTCGAATCGATCGAGGGCAAGAAAGGCCAGCCGCGCTTCAAGCCGCCGTTCCCGGCGAGCTTCGGCCTGTATGGCAAGCCGACCACGATCAACAATACCGAGACCCTGGCCTCGATTCCCTACATCATCAAGCATGGCGGCCAGAAGTTCCTCGAACTCGGCAAGCCGAACAACGGCGGCACCAAGATTTTTTCCGTTTCCGGCCACGTCAACAATCCCGGCAACTTCGAGATCGGCATGGGCACGCCATTCAGCGAACTGCTCGCTATGGCGGGCGGGGTGAAGGACGGACGCAAGCTGAAGGCGGTGATTCCGGGCGGTTCCTCGGTGCCGGTGTTGCCGGGCGAGATCATGATGGACCTGACCATGGACTACGATTCCATCGCCAAGGCCGGCTCCTACCTCGGCGCGGGTTCGGTGATC
>JAUYEK010000361.1 GCA_030691435.1 Sulfuricella sp.
CCCACCATTTTCCGGCGACCAGCTGATTTTCATCCGGCAAACGATCCGACCAGGAAAGGTTGAATTCCCGCTCAAGCAGCCGTTGCGCGCGCTGATCGGGATATTCTCCGGTGGCTACCGGCTTGCCGTTAACCGCCAGCAACCGGCCGCGCACCATCGGGTAGAGCACCGGCGGCGGAATGTGGCGGTCATGGAAAAAACCCCGCAGCGACCGAACCTGATCGGGCTGAATGTTGATCACGAAACGGTTGGGCGCTTCGGCAGGCAGCGTGGATTGCCAGCTTTGCATCAGATCGCCGCGCACCACAGTGAGCAGCAGCAACATCAGCATTCCCAGGCTGAAGGCGCTCACCTGTGCCACGCTTCCACCTGCCCGCCGTGCAATGTTGGCCAGCCCGTAGCGCCATGACGCGGTGGCTTGAAGGCGCATCCCGGACAATGCCCTGATCAGCAACAGCGCCAGCAGCGCGGCGACCAGGGTGGCCGCAAACAAGCCCGCCAGCGCATAACCGCCCAGCCTGACATCCCCAGCCTGCCACAGCACCAGCCCGGAAATACCGGCAAGCCCCAAAGCAAAACCGATCAAGCCGAAGCGTCCGGGTGGGCCGAGCTCGCGGCGCAACACGCGCAGGGCGGGAACATGCTTCAACTGCTGCAGAAAAGGCAGTGAAAACCCCAACAGCGTCACCATGCCGGTCAGAATTCCCTGCGCGGCGGGCAGCATCGACGGCAGGGGCAGTTCGGCGGCAACCATGCTGCCCAGGCGTTGCGCCAGCACCATCTGCCCGAGATAACCGAGCACACAGCCGATCAGGCTGGCCAACATGCCGAGCACCAGAAACTGGATCAGGTAAAGACGGAAAATCAGCCGCTGCCGGGCGCCCAGGCAGCGCAGCACGGCGCAGTTGTCGAGATGGCGGGCCATGAATCTGCGCGCCGCCATGACCACCGCCACCGCTGCCAGGACAACGCTGGTGAGCGCGGCCAGGCCGAGAAAACGCTCTGCCCGCGCCAGCGCGGCGCGGATTTCCGGGCGAGCGTCCGCTACGCCTTCCAGACGCTCGCCGCGCTTCAGCCGTGCCGCAGCCCAGGCGCGGAAAAGTTCGACCGTGCCGACCTCTCCCGCAACCAGCAGACGGTAGCCGACGCGGCTGCCTTCCTGGATCAGCCCGGTCGCCGGGATATCCTGAATATTCATCAGCAGGCGCGGCGCTAGATTAAACAGAACGCCTGCACGATCCGGCTCCTGGGTCAGTACGGCTGACATGGCCAGATGACTTGTCCCTACTTCCAGGTCTGCGCCGGCGCCCGCATCCATCTGTTTAAACAGGCGCTCGTCCAGCCATGCCGTGCCCACTTCCGGAATCTCGCTGCTGGCGCGATCCGGGGAGAAAGGCTGCTGCGCCACCCGAAGCTGCCCGCGTAGCGGATAGTTGCGGCTCACCGCCTTGATTTCCGCCAGTTGCGCGCGCTCCCCATGCAGCACCATGCTGGGAAAACTCAGGGTGTGAGCCGTGCGCAAACCACGCCGCAGCGCCTCGCGCTCAAAATCGGCATCCAGCGGATGGTCAGAAATCAGCGCCAGATCCGCGCCTAACAGCATATTCGCCTGCTGCGCCAGCGCCCGTCCGACCCGGTCGGTAAAAAAACCGACCGAAGTGACGCTGGCCACGGCGATCACCAATGCCGCAGCCAGCACGCGCAGCTCCCCGGCACGCCACTCGCGGCGCAGCATACGCAGGGAAAGGGCAAAGATGTTCATCCGGGATTGCCCCTCGCCATGAAACTCTCTCCGCAAACCACTCTAACCCATCCCCACCCTCCCCTTGAAGGGGAGGGGACGATAGCTCCTCCCCCTCCAAGGGGGAGGCTGGGAGGGGGATGGGTTGGAGGCAAACGTGAAAGGCACTTGTTATGAATTGCAGAATTTCGCAGTCGTTGTAGGTCAGGCTTTAGCCTGACATGCACGGCTGAAGCCGTACCTACAGGGGAATATTGGGCTAATGGGCAATCCGAATTCATGCCTGTTCCGGTACGAGAACACCTCGATCAAGGTGCAAACGCCGCTGGCAGCGTTGCGCCAGCAGTTCGTCGTGGGTCACCAGGATCAGCGTGGTGCCGTGTTCCTCGTTCAGCCGAAAAAGCAGGTCGATGATGCGCGCGCCGGTCGCGCTGTCGAGGTTGCCGGTCGGCTCATCGGCCAGCAACAGGCGCGGGTTGACGGAAAAAGCACGGGCAATTGCCACGCGCTGCTGCTCGCCGCCCGAGAGCTGGCGCGGATAATGAGAAGCCCTCCGCGCCAGCCCTACCCGCTCCAGCGCAGCGCCCGCCTCGGCGCGAGCGCCCTTCATCCCGGCCAGCTCCAGCGGCAGCATCACGTTTTCCAGCGCGGTCAGCGCCGGCAGGAGTTGAAACGACTGGAACACGAAGCCGACCAGGCGTCCGCGCAAGGCCGCCCGCCCATCCTCGTCGAGCGCAAACAGGTCGGCGCCATCAAGCAGAACCTTGCCACCGCTCGGCGTATCCAGGCCGGCCAGCAAGCCGAGCAGAGTGGATTTTCCCGAACCGGAAGCGCCCAGCACGGCAACCGATTCGCCCGGCGACGCCGAGAAATCAAGCCGATCAAGGATGATCAGCGGCGCCCCCTCGCTGGTCACTTGCTTGGTTAGCGCTATTGCCTGCACAATAAAATTTTGAGGGAATGCATTCATGTTTACGCGCCTGCTGCTGATGGTCTGTTTCCTGCTCTGGGGTGTCGCCGCGCAAGCGGCGCCGGTCATTCTGGTATTCGGCGACAGCCTTTCCGCTTCCTACGGCATTCCTGCAGACGGTGGCTGGGTGTCTCTCCTCGAGCAGCGGATACGCCAGAAAAAGCCCGGCTACCGGGTAGTCAACGCCAGTATCAGCGGCGAAACCACGAGCGGCGGCCGTTACCGGATCGAACAGGTTTTGGCCGAGCACCGGCCGGCGGTGGTGATCCTGCAACTGGGAGCGAACGACGGGCTACGCGGGCTACCGCTCGATGCCGCCGCATCCAACCTTAACGCCATCATTACTGCCTGCCGCAAGCGCGAAGCCCGTGTACTGCTGATCGGGATGCGCCTTCCTCCCAATTATGGCAGTGCCTACGCCGCCAAGTTCCAGGCAATCTACCAGCAGGCGGCGCAGCGACATAAAATCCCACTGCTTCCCTTCCTGCTTGAAGGATTTGCCGACAATCCGGAACTATTTCAGGCTGATGGCCTGCATCCCACTATCTCTGCGCAGCCGCAGATGATGGAAAGGGTTTGGAAACTTCTGCAACCGATGCTGGCAGCGTCAGGATAAATGCCGCCCCGCCCAGGCTGCTTTCCGCCACGCAAATTTCGCCCTGAAGCAGCTGCGCGAAAGCCCTGACCAGTGAGAGCCCCAGCCCGGCCCCGCCAGACAGGGTTCGACTGGGATCGAGACGGGCAAAACGTTCGAAGATCTTGTCGCGCATTTCAACCGGAATACCCGGGCCATCATCTTCCACCCGAATTTCCACATGATGCGCCCCTCGGGCGAGGGCCGTCAGCAGGATGGTACCGCCGGCGGGAACGTACTTGAGCTCGTTGTCGAACAGGTTGACGAAAATCCGTGCCAGTAACTGGCGGTCGGCTTCGATGTCAAGATTTGGAGCAATCCTGCCTTGCAGGGTGAGGCGTCGTTCTTCGGCGGAAGGCATGTACAGTTCAATGAGTTCTTCCAGCAGTCCGGACAGGTCGACGGTCTTTTTTCTCACCCGCATGGCGCCCGCCTCGGCTTGGCCGAGCGTGAGCAGCGCATTGACAATGTTCTGCATGTTCTGGATTTCGTCGAGCACTCTTTCAAGAGTACCGCGGTGCATCTCGACGTCGTCATGTCGCAATGCGTCTTCGACATCGGCGCGCAAGCGCGTCAGCGGCGTTCTTAAATCGTGAGCGATATTGTCACCCGTCTGCCGGGTGCTTTGAGTCACCGTAACCAGCTGGCGACGCAGCAAGGCCTCTTTCTGCCGCTGCCGCCGACGCTGCAGCCACCAGTAGCCGGCAAGCCCGCCAAGCAGGCCCAGCAGCAAAATTATTGACAGCAAGTTATCCATCAGAGCCAAAACACCGTTGTAGGAGCGGCGCCCTCGCCGCGATTTGCATCCGCATTCGCGCCGGGGGCGGCGCTCCTACATGCACGAGCATTCCAATGGATAATCTGGGTTGGTAGCAACATCTCTAACCAACTAAGGTTCCGGACGCAGGATATAGCCGCTTCCCCGCACGGTGTGCAGCAGGGGCGTGGCAAAGGATTTGTCGATTTTCTGACGCAGTCGGCTGATGTGGACATCCACCACATTGGTCTGCGGGTCGAAGAAATACTCCCAGACATTTTCCAGCAGCATGGTGCGCGTCACCACCTGCCCGGCATGGCGCATCAGGTATTCCAGCAGGCTGAACTCGCGCGGCTGGAGATCGATTGCCTGGCCGGCGCGGGTGACGCTGCGGCTGAGCAAGTCCATTTTCAGGTCGGCAAGCTCCAGCATGGTTTCCGGCCCGCTGCCGAAGCTGCGCGAGCGGCGCAGCAGCGCTTCGATCCGTGCCAGCAATTCGGCAAAGGCGTAGGGCTTGACCACGTAATCATCGCCGCCGGCACGCAAGCCTTCCACCCGGTCGTCCACCTTGCCGAGCGCGCTCAGGATCAGGGCTGGAGTGCGCCTGCCCTGATCCCGCAGCGCCTTCAGAACCGATAGCCCATCGCGCCCGGGCAACATGATATCGATCACCCACAGATCGTGATCCCCGGCCTGAGCCTGGTGCAGGCCACGTTCGCCGTCATGGACCAGTTCGACGGCATAGCCGGCCTCCACCAGCCCGCGCTTCAGAGATCCCGCCGCCGCCTCATCATCCTCAATAATCAGCAATTTCACCATGATCCACCCGCTTGATTATCTTGAACCCAGATAATCCATTAGA
>JAUYEK010000363.1 GCA_030691435.1 Sulfuricella sp.
AAAGCGCGAGTTCCGCAGCAGCCCGGCTTGGCGAGCAACGCAGGGAACCTGTAGCGAAGCGAAAGGCGGTGGATAGGGGCGGGTTTCTTTGGTTCCTTTCTTTAGCCGTTTAAAGAAAGGGACTAGCCCGCCGGGCTACCCCCGGCACCCAAACATTCGGTGCGCATGGCGCACCCTACAAGACCGGACTTAAAACATGCCAGCCAAACTATTCTCCCTCCATAACGTCCCCGATGACGAGGCCGAAGAAGTCCGTGATTTATTGCGCAGCAACGAGATCGACTTCCACGAGACTCCTGCGGGAAACTGGGGCATTTCGGCGCCCTACATATGGCTGCACGATGAGAATGAACTGGAGAAAGCCAAGGCGCTCATCGGCAATTACCAGAAAGAGCGGCTGATCCGGGTCAGGGAGGAATATGAGCAACTTGGGCGGACAGGAAGGTGTCGAACGATAGGAGATGTGATCAGGGGAAACCCGCTGCGCTTCGTCGTCTATCTGGCGGCCATTGTCGCAGTGCTCTATTTTTCTACCAAGCCCTTCATCAATATCGGGAAATAGCCGTATCCCCGGCACCCAAACATTCGGTGCGCATGGCGCACACAACAAGGACACCAGACCTGGCGTAATCATTGCTTACCTGTAACTGTTATGGTCAACAGGAGCGCATGATGAAAATCGATTCCGCTGAAATGATCTTGAGCAGCACACACAGTGAAAAGGTGGAGCAGGAAAGCAGCGAGCAGTGGAAGGTCGTGTCGGGTGGCCGCTGGCTGGGCTTTGACGATGTGTTTGCGGACTGGAAACAGGCCTTTGCCCAGGAAAAGGTCGGCGCTGCGGCGCTGCAACCTATCTCTGCTGCACAGGGGCAGAAGTCGCATGGATGCGCTTCTGCCGGCGAACGGGAGATGGGTGTCACGACGACGCAGATGCTGCTGGATATTCTGGACGGGATGTTGCCACGCAAGGCCACGAGCCTGAAGGCGGATGACTTTCAGCCGGCGAGCCACGGCGGGCGTCATTCCCATGCCGAGACCAAATTGGGCGGGGAGGCGCCGCCGGTCACCGACACGTTTACGATGGAATTCCGGAAGCACGAAAAGACCGTCAAATCGGAGCGGGTGGAATTTTCTGCCGCAGGGGCGGTAAATACCGCCGACGGCCGGCAAATTTCGCTGCATCTGAATTCGATCATGAGCCGTCAGGAAACCAGCGAGACCGAAATTAGCGGGGTGATGGAGGTCGAGAAGCTGAAAGACCCGCTGGTGGTCAATCTGGACGGGAAGGGCGTGCGCCTGTCCGCCGACCGCTTCGCTTTCGACCTTGAGGGTTTGGGCCGACAGGACGAAATTCCCGCTGTCGCTGCGGGCAGCGGCTTCCTCGTGCTGGACGCAAACGGCAACGGTCGCGCCGATTCCGGGCTGGAGCTGTTCGGCACGCGCAGCGGTAATGGTTTTGCCGATTTGGCCGCCTGGGACGAAGACCGCAATCGCTGGATTGACGAAAACGACAGCGTGTTCGGCAAGCTGAATATCTGGCGCGGCGGGGAAGAGCAACCGCTGGAAACCCTGGCGCAGAGAGGGGTCGGTGCGATCTACCTGGGGAATGCGGCCACCGAATTTTCGCTTCTGGATCGGGAGCGGCAGTTGCTGGGGAAAGTGCGGGCCACGGGGGTTTTTCTCAAGGAAGACGGGACGCCAGGCGTGTTGCAGCAGATCGATCTGGCGGTGTGAGCGGCTTGGTTCTGGTGGTGGGCTGCCCCCGGCAATCAAACATTCGGTGCGCATGGCGCACCCTACAAAACCATAATACATGACCCCCCAACCCAAAACCCTCCTCGCCGTGATCGAATTCATCTCCCACGGTCGATTGCCCGAGCTCTACAAGCAGATCGGTTTCGAAGTGACACCCGAGTGGCGGGTGCGCAAGGCCGTCTCGCTGGTGCGCAAGCTGAGGCCTGACGTGATCGTGGCGGATTTTTATTTCCAGTCGGACTTTCGCGATCGTTTGAGCAATCTCGAATCGCTGCTTGCGGCGGCGCAGCCGCTTAAGGAAACCCGGATACTGGTGTTTTACGAGCCGCAGGATGAGCCTGCGCTGGTCAGGGTGCGCGAGCGCATGCGCATCGATGCGGTACTGCCAACGCCGGTATCGGACGATGCGATCAGGGCTGTTCTGAGCGAGTGGCGGTGATCGGGATGCATTGCCGACTTTTCACGCGGCGGGTGCTATAAACCCAGATAATCCATTAGAGCCAAAACACCGCTGTAGGAGCGGCGCCCGCGCCGCGATTTGCGGCCCCAATAGCGCCGAGGGCGCCGCTCCTGCAGGCACGAACATTCCAATGGATAATCCGGGATAAATCAAGCAGGGAGTACAATTCGCAGTCGGATTTATGTCACTCATTCAATAGATAACTCGTGGAACAAAACCATCCCGGCGAACCCGTCATCATCAAACGCAAGCTCAGGCGAATTTTCTTCGCATTCCTGATCCTGGCTATTCTCGCCCTCGTCACGCTGGGCATCCTTTTTTTCAGGGAGACCGAATCCTCGGCATTCCAGGCGGATTACCTGTCGCGGCTTGCCAAAGACCTGCGCTGGACAATGAAGAGCGGGCCTAATCCGGGTCTGTTTATTCCCCAGGCCGGGCCTTACGACGAGCGCCTGGGGTACAGCCGGTTGCCGGCCATGATTCCGCGCCTGGCTGAGCAGGGTTTCCAGGTAAGCGCCCAGGCACGGCTGTCGCCGCGCATGCAGGCGTTGATCGACCTGGGCTTGTTCGCCCCCTACCGGGAGAAGTCCCAGGCCGGTCTGCTCGTCACGGATTCCAGCGGCCAGCCATTTTTCAAGGCGCTTTCCCCGGGGCGGGTCTACGAGAGTTTCGAGGCGGTTCCTCCGGTCATTGTGAATAGCCTGCTCTATATCGAGAACCGCGATCTGCTGGATCCCAGCCATGCCAGGAAGAATCCGGCCGTGGAGTGGGCCCGGCTCGGGAAAGCCGTGCAGGACAAGGCGATCCAGCTCTTCCGCCCGGAACATGACGTACCCGGAGGCAGCACGCTGGCCACGCAAATCGAGAAGTACCGGCACTCTCCCAATGGCTTGACCCTCTCTGCCGGCGACAAGCTGCAGCAGATCGCATCCGCTTCCGTGCGCGCCTACCTGGACGGGGAGGACACGCTGCCTGCGCGTCGGCGTATCGTGGCGAACTACCTCAACACGGTTCCGCTCGCTGCGGTTGCCGGATTCGGGGAAGTGAACGGCCTCGGTGACGGGCTGTGGGCCTGGTATGGGTGGAACTTCAATTACGTCAACCGGACGTTGCAGTCCTTGCCGTCGAGCGGATCAGACCTCGACGAATTCGCCAGCGTCTACAAGCACGTGTTGAGCCTGATGATCGCCCAGCGCCGGCCATCGGCTTATCTGATGAAAGAGCGCAAGGCCCTTGAAGCGCTTACCAACAGCCATCTGAGGGTGCTGGCGCAGGCCGGCGTGATTCCGCCCGTTGTCAGGGACGCCGCCCTGAAGGTGCCGCTCCAGTTTCTTACCGCTGCGGTTCCGGAAGAAACCGGGGATTTCCTGTCCCGCAAGGCGGCCAGCGCCGTGCGCGTACACCTGGCTTCCCTCCTGGGATTGCCCCGCCTGTATGAACTGGACCGCCTTGACCTCTCCGTGCAAAGCACGCTCGACGGGGCGCTGCAGAAGAGGATCACGGATATCCTGCGCGATCTCAGGAACCCGGCATCCGCGCGCACCGCCGGGCTCTACGGCGAGCATATGCTGGGCGAAGCCGATCCGGGCAAGATCATTTACAGTTTTACCCTCCACGAACTCACGCCCCAGGGCGCCAAGCTCCGGATTCTGGCCGACAACTTCGACCAGCCGTTCGACATCAACCAGGGCACCAAGCTCGACCTGGGTTCCACCGCCAAGCTGAGAACGCTGGTGACCTACCTGGAAATCGTCGAAAAGCTGCACGGACACTATGCGTCATTGCCGCCGAAAGCGCTGCGGCAAGTGAAAGCGGAGCCCGGAGACAACCTTACCCGCTGGGCGGTCGACCATCTGCTGCGAAGCGGGGAAAAAAGCCTAGCGGCCATGCTGGACGCCGCCATGGAGCGCAAGTATTCGGCCAGCCCGCACGAGGAGTTTTTTACCGGCGGCGGCGTGCATGTCTTCAGCAACTTCAAGCACGAGGACGATGGCAGGATCATGAGCGTGCGCCAGGCCACCCGCTTTTCCGTCAACCTGGTTTACATCCGCCTGATGCGGGATATCGTGCGCTACACCATGTTCCAGACACCGGGGGCGAGTATCCTCAAGGACATGGACAACCCGCAGCGTCAGGAATACCTCAGGCGTTTCGCGGACAGGGAAAGCAGGGAGTTCGTCGGCCGCTTCTACCTGAAATACAAAGGCAAATCGACAAACGAGATCGCCGACATTTTCTTTTCCGGCATCCGGCCCACTCCGCGGCGGCTCGCTGCCGCCTACCGCTACATCAATCCGCAGGCCACGCCCGATCAATTCGCCGCATTCATGGAATCGCGCCTGCCCGGTTTCAGGGGGTCTGATGGGCAAACCCTTCGCGCCTTGTATGATGGCTACGGCCCGGGAAAATACCCGCTGGCCGACCAAGGGTACTTTGCACACATCCATCCTCTGGAGTTGTGGCTCGCGCGTTACCTGACCGCCCACCCCGGCGCGCGGTACAGGGACGCGATCGAGGCCAGCGGCGCCGAACGCATTGCCGTCTACGACTGGCTGCTCAAGACCATGCACAGGAACGCGCAGGACATCCGCATCCGCAGTCTGATCGAAGTGGAGGCTTTCCTGGAAATTCACCGTGGCTGGAAGCGGCTCGGCTACCCGTTCGACGCTCTGGTTCCGTCGCTGGCAACGGCCATCGGCAGCTCGGCGGATCGCCCCGCTGCGCTCGCCGAACTCATGGGCATCATTCTCAACGATGGGATCCGGGTTCCCACGTTGCCGATCGAACGCATGCGCTTCGGTGCGGATACGCCCTATGAAACCGTCGTCGAGCGCGCCCCCGTTAAAAGCGAGCGCCTGTTCACGCCTGAGCTGGCCGCTACGGTGCGCAGCGTGCTGATCGATGTGGTGGAGGGGGGTACGGCCTCGCGGCTTGCCTACGCTATCGTGAGAGAAGACGGCACGCGGATTCCGCTGGGCGGCAAGACCGGCACCGGCGACCACCGCTACGTCACTTTTTCCGTGGCGGGCACGATCAAGGAATCACGCGCGGTGAATCGCTCCGCCACGTTCGTGTTCTTCATCGGGGACCGTTTCTTCGGCACGCTAACCGCATTCGTGCCCGGTGCGGATGCAGAAAACTATGAGTTCACTTCATCGCTTTCCACGCAAGTCCTGAAAAACCTGCTGCCCACTTTGAAGCCGCTTATCGACTCGGCCCGGCCTCTGCCGGAACAGGCGCGGCTGGATGCAGTGAAGAAAGGCAACAGGAAGAAAACAGCGCCCCAACCCGTTCAAGACAGCGAAGATGCCGTCGATTCTTCGCCGCAGGAGGAGCCTGTGGCGGAAGAGCGGATTTGACGAAAGCGGGGGCGTGGGCTGCTCCAACCCAGGAGCCGGTGTTGTTCCATTTATCGATCAAAAAAGCACTAACCTGCGGTGAAAGATTTTTGCTGTTTATTGTTGGATTGAATGCAAATTGGAATGAGAGCGAACGACCATGAAATCCTCCCTGATCGACCCCGATACCGACCTTGCCCACGAATGCTACGCGTTGGTTTATGCGCCGAGTCCCAACCGCAAGCGTTTTCCTGAAAACTGCGTGGAGGTGAAAGCTTCCGAGGAGGAGGCGCGAACCGGCGCCGATCCAGCCAAGCGGCTCGTGCCCGCCGTGCTGTTCGGTCCCTCGCGTTCTTCCGAGGGTTTTCGGCTGTTCTATCTGGTGCGCTGGCTCGACTAGCGATTTTCCGGCCAGTTTATCGGATAAGGGGAAACTCTATGCGAATGCGAGAGTTTTCTGGTAATTTGTCGGCAATTCAAGAAAATGGCAACTTGATCTAACGATTAAAACTCAGTCTTGGGAGGCTGGCGTGCGCAATCCCCTTTTTATTTCCTATTTTAGCTCCGGGCATGGCTTGCTGGGATGCGCCCTGTTGCTTTCTGTCGGCATGGCATCGGCGGGTGAAAACAGCGCATTTTCGGAAGGCGCCTATCTGGACGAGATGCCTGTCGTGCTCAGCGTCTCGCGTCTTTCCCAGCGGGTGGACGAAGCGCCTGCGGCAGTGACCATAATCGACCGGCAGATGATCAAGGAATCCGGCGTCTGGGATCTGGCGGAGGTGTTCCGGCTGGTGCCGGGCATGGTGGTGTCCTACCATTCCACACGCGCCTATACCATGGACAACACCGTGAGCTACCATGGGTTGTCCGATCCCTATGCGCGCTCGATGCAGGTTCTGGTGGACGGACGTTCGGTGTATTCCCCCCTGTTCGGCGGGGTGCTGTGGGGCGACATTCCTGTCGCCCTCGACGATATCGAGCGCATCGAGGTGATCCGCGGGCCGAATGCCGCCAGTTATGGCGCCAATTCCTTCATGGGGGTGGTCAACATCATCACTCGCCATTCTTCGGAAACGCAGGGCAAGTTTGTTTCCCTCACCACCGGCCGTAACCGCGAGGAAGGCGTGGCGCGCTATGGTGGCCGCAATGGCGACCTGACCTATCGCATTACGGCGGGCGTGCGCAACGACAAGGGCGAGGATCCCACCATCGTGAATGCCCTGTCCACGCAGGGTGGGTGGGACAAGAACAAGTTCGACGACAGGAAAGTCCAGCTGTTTACCCTGCGTGGCGATTATCGGGTCAATGCGACGGACGAACTGGAATTTCAGTTTGGCTACAACGGCGGTGACCGGCAGGAAGGGGATGCCGGGACGACTCACCCCTTCTGGAAACGCGCCGACAATCATTTCGAACAGTTGCACTGGCGGCGCGCCTTGGAGGAGGGCGGCGAGCTGTCGGTGCAGTACTACCATGGTTATGAGAGCAGCTACGGGACCGATACCGATGGTGCGACCAGCACCAACATGGATGTGATTGCGCAACGCCATGATCTGGAGGTGCAGCACACGTTCTCGCCCAGCAAGAGCACGCGCATGGTGTGGGGCGGCAGTATGCGCTATGACGCCGTTTATGCGCCGTACTATTTGAGAAATAGCGTTACCAAGGTGCCCGCTATCGATACCAAGCCGTTTCACCTGGGCCGTCTGTTCGGCAACCTGGAGTGGCGCGCGCACCCCGATCTGGTGTTCAACCTGGGGGCGATGCTGGAGGAAAACAGCTTTACCGGAACGGATATCACGCCCCGTGTCGCGGCCAACTGGCATTTCCTGCCCGGGCATACCCTGCGTGTCAGCAATTCCAAAGCCACGCGCACCCCGACCAATTATGAGAAAGTTCTCGCCGATCCCTACCTGACTCTAGGGGTGGTCAAGCAGAAATTACGACCGGAACGGGTGGACTCCACCGAAATCGGTTATCTGGGCAAATTTTCCAATTTGAACGTGGATTTCCGGGTGTTCAGGGATGAATTCAGCGATCTGATCGTCGAAAACGGAACGTCGGTAGGACAGGGCAACCTCAATCCGGGCAATGCTGCGGTAAAGGGCTTCGAAACCCAGCTGCAATGGCAAGTCGGCCCCCATACCAGGCTGGTTTATGGTTTTTCTCACAGCCTGGTTTCCAGTCTTAACCAGGCCACGATAACCTATACCGATGCGGTGCCCACCAGCATCCAGAGCATGATGCTCACCCACCGCTTCGACCATCGCTGGAGCACGAGCCTGATGGGGTACCAGGTGGGGGCGGCACATTTTCCAGAAACGGATTCTGGCCCACAGGACAATAGAATGTATTTTGTCGATTCGCATCAACGCTGGGATGCCCGCTTGGCCTATGCCTTCCAGGCCGGAACGACCAGGGGCGAACTGGCGCTCGTGGTGCAGAATCTGGCCGATGCGCGTTACTTCGAATTCCGTCACGACAACCAGCCGCCCGGTCGCAGCGCCTGGCTCAATCTGAAGCTCGATCTCTGATTGTGATGGATTAGCCTTTCGTATTAGGGAATCCCCTATACGAATTGGGAAGGCTTTCTGATAATTTATAGGCTATGCTCAAACATCAGTTGGCTCAATCTGAAGCCGGACCTCTGAGAGCCTGATGCACTACCGGCGCTTTCTCTCCGTTCTATGCCTTGCCCTGGCCATGTTCTGTCTGCCGCGCGCGGCAGCAGCGCTGGATGGGGTGACCGTGGTGCTCAGCGAGGAAGGCGGCGCTTACGCCCAGGTGGCGGACAAACTGCGCGCGGTTCTTTCCCAGGGTGGCGGTACAGCCAGGCTGCCGGTCAAAGTGATAGCGTTGAAGGAAGGGGACTCCCTCCGTGCCGACCCCGGACAGTTGCTGGTAGCGGTCGGTAGCGGAGCGATGGAGGCGCTGGCGCAAAAAAATCTGCCTCAGCCCGTGCTCAGCGTGCTGGTGCCGCGTGCCGCGTTCGAGAAGGCTGCCCGGCAGAGCGGGCGTCTGGGCGATCCGCGTAATTTCTCCGCGATCTACCTTGACCAGCCTTGGGCGCGCCAGTTTGCCCTGATTCGCCACGCCCTTCCCGGTCGGACTAAAGTCGGTATCCTGTTGCCCCCCAATTCCACCGAGCTTGCCGCGGCGCTGAGTGCGGCGGCCAAGGCCGCCGGCTTTGTCGCGATCATCGAGACGGTGGATGGCGAAGCCGATCTGTTGCCGGTATTGAAGCGTCTGCTGGGTGAAAGCGATGTGCTGCTGGCGGTTCCCGATCCGCTTATCTACAATCGCAATACCGTCCAGAGCATTCTTCTTACCACCTACCGCCAGCAAGTGCCGCTGATCGGATTTTCACCTTCCTATGTCAAAGCGGGCGCGATTGCGGCGGTGTTCAGCGTGCCCGAGCAAATCGGCCAGCAGGCAGCGGAAATGATCCAGCGCCTGGCGGCAGACCGGCGTTTGCCACTGCCCCAGCCGCCCCGCTATTTCTCGGTCGGCGTCAATGCCCAGGTTGCCCGTTCACTTGGCATTAGCCTCGACGATGAAGCAAGCCTGAACAGCAAACTGAAACGCACTTCAGAGGGCGAACCATGAAACACTGGAGCATCAAATACAGGATCCTGTTCCTGGCGATGTTCCCGGTGGTCGTCATCGCCACTCTGCTGAGCATTCTGGTGGTGATCGGCGGCATCGCCGAAATGGATGGCGCCCTGAAGTCGCGTGGCATGTTGATCGCCCGCCAGCTTGCGCCGGCCAGCGAATATGGCGCGTTTTCCGGCAACCGCGAAATTCTTCAGGCGCTCTCTCAGGCGGTGATGAAGGAACAAGACGTCAACGCGATCATCATTACCGATGACCGCGACAAGATCCTCGCAGTGAGTGGCCGACCCAGCCAGTTCGACTTTAAAGCGGTCGAGCTTGCCGACGTCGGCCAGGTCGACTCGATCGGAAAGAATGCCCTGGTTTTTGCAGCGCCGATTTACCAGAATGAAAACGGTATCGACGAATATGGCCTGTTTGACCGCGCGGAACGTAATAATGGCAAGAAAAAGAAAGTGCTCGGGCGGGTTTACGTGGAGCTGTCCACGTCCGCCACCCAGCAGCGCAAAAGCCGTTTCATCCTGATCAGCATAACCATTGGTTTTTTCGGCTTTTTCGGGGCTCTGCTGCTGGCGCTACGCATGAGCCGCGACGTCACCCATCCGCTGTCGCGCCTGCTCGGTGCGGTCGTGCGCATAACCGATG
>JAUYEK010000373.1 GCA_030691435.1 Sulfuricella sp.
ATCCTGGTGCGGCGCCAGGGGAAGGGGACATTCGTCGCCACCCATGCCGAGGAGCATGCCCAGTACCGTTTTCTGCGCATCGTCGAGTTGAACGGCAAGAAGGAATCGCCGGTCGGCGAGGTGCTGCATTGCGAGCGCATCAAGGCCGACAGCACTGCCGCAGAGCGGCTCGGGCTGAAGCGCGGGGCGCCGGTCCTGATGGTGCGCCGCCTGCTCCGGTTTTCGGGAGTGCCGGTGATTCTGGATGATATCTGCCTGTCCGCCGTCCTGTTCAAGGGACTCAACGATACTTTGATCGACGAGTTTGAGGGTACGCTTTACAGCCTTTACGAATCCCGCTACAGCACCCGGATCATCCGCGCCGAGGAACGCGTCCGGGCCGTCACGGCGGACGAGGCCACTGCGAGCCTGTTCGGCATCCCGCCGAATGCGCCGCTGCTGGATATCGGCCGGGTGGCCTATACGTACGGCGATCAGCCGGTGGAATGGCGCGTCAGCCGCTGCAACACGCAACATCACTGCTATCTGAACGATCTGGGCTAATATCAGCTGACGACTATGGCAAACCGACGCCCCAAGTATCTTAATCTGCTCAGGATCAGGCTGCCCTTGCCGGGTGTCGTTTCCTTACTGCACCGGATCAGCGGAGCGCTGCTGTTTGTCGCCATCCCCCTGTTCCTGGCCGTATTCCGGCTTACGCTAGACTCCCCGGCAGGCTTCGAGACGGTGAGGCAGGGATTGGAAAGCCCGCTGGCCAAGCTGGTGTTGATTGGCCTGTTGTGGGGCTATTCCCACCATTTTTTTGCCGGTTTGCGTTTTCTGGCAATGGACATGCAGCTTGGCCTGGAGCTGGGCGCCTCGCGCAGGAACAGCCTGCTGGTAATGGTTCTGAGCTCGGCGTTCACCGTTTTGATCGGGGCGGCTCTATGGTAAACCCCGGCCTGCGCGACTGGCTGATGCGGCGCGTCACTGCCGTTGTAATGGCGCTTTATTCGCTTTTCATGGCGGCCTTCCTGCTGACCCATCAGCCGCTCCAGTTCGCGGATTGGAGCGGGCTGTTCGGGAACCCGTGGATGCGACTTGCCAGCCTGCTGGCTTTACTCTGCCTTTACCTGCACGCCTGGGGCGGCGTGAGGAGTATCCTGATGGATTACGTGCGCTCCGCCGCAATCAGGTTGACGGTCGAGGTGCTGGTCATACTCGTGCTGGTCGGTTGTGCCGCATGGTCGGTGCAAATTCTCTGGGGGCTCCAATAATGCCGATCGCCAAGCGCACTTTCGATGCACTGATTATCGGAGGCGGCGGGGCGGGCCTGCGCGCCGCGCTGCAACTGGCTCAAGCCGGCATCAAGGCGGCGGTGGTATCCAAGGTGTTTCCGACCCGCTCCCACACCGTTTCCGCCCAGGGCGGCATTGCCGCGTCGCTGGGCAACGTCGGCGAGGACAACTGGCACTGGCATATGTACGACACGGTGAAAGGCTCGGACTACCTGGGCGACCAGGACGCCATCGAGTTCATGTGCCGCCAGGCCAACGAGGCGGTGATCGAACTTGAGCACTTCGGTATGCCGTTCGACCGCCTGCCCGACGGCAAAATCTACCAGCGCCCGTTCGGCGGCATGACGCAGAATTACGGCGGAGCGCCGGTGATGCGCACCTGCGCCGTCGCCGACCGCACCGGCCACGCCATGCTGCATACCTTGTACCAGCGCAACATCGTTGCCAAGACTCATTTTTTCGAGGAATACTTCGCGCTCGACCTGGTGATGGATGAACAAGGCCATGCGCTGGGCGTGGTCGCGCTCGGCATCGAATCGGGCGAACCGATCTTCATCGAGGCGCGCGCCACCCTGCTGGCCACCGGCGGCGCCGGGCGCAT
>JAUYEK010000377.1 GCA_030691435.1 Sulfuricella sp.
GAATTCGGCCAAGTCGAAAAAGCATAGCGAGTTTGTTTCAACGGGGAGCCTGACGGAGGTCATCGCCGGGCGCTATCACCCATTTTAGAGGAGTTGTCAAAGTGGCAAAGAAGATCATTGGTTACATCAAGCTGCAGGTGCCTGCAGGCAAAGCCAACCCCAGCCCACCCATCGGTCCGGCATTGGGTCAGCGCGGCCTGAATATCATGGAGTTCTGCAAGGCGTTCAACGCCCAGACCCAAGGTCTGGAAGTGGGCCTGCCGATCCCGGTGGTGATTACCGCCTACGCGGACAAGAGCTTCACCTTCATCATGAAGACGCCGCCCGCTACCGTGCTGATCAAAAAGGCATCCGGCGTGCAAAAAGGCAGCCCGCGTCCGCATACCGACAAGGTAGGTAAGTTGACGCGCGCTCAGGCAGAAGACATCGCCAAAGCGAAGATGCCGGATCTGACCGCTTCCGATATGGATGCGGCAGTACGCACTATTGCTGGCAGCGCCCGCAGCATGGGCATTGAAGTGGAGGGCGTATAACATGGCACATATTTCCAAACGCACCAAGGCGATCACGGCCAAAGTCGACCGCAGCAAGGCTTATTCGCTGGCTGAAGCGCTGACGCTGGTCAAGCAAACCGCCACCGCCAAATTTGACGAATCCATCGATGTGGCCGTGAATCTCGGTATCGATGCGCGTAAATCCGACCAACTGATCCGCGGCTCCGTCGTGTTGCCGCGCGGTACCGGCAAAACCGTCCGCGTTGCAGTGTTCGCCCAGGGTGACAATGTTGCCAAGGCCAAGGAAGCAGGCGCCGACATCGTCGGTTTCGAAGATCTGGCCGCCGAAATCAAGGCCGGCAAGATGGATTTCGACGTGGTTATCGCTACCCCCGATGCCATGCGCGTCGTGGGCCAGCTCGGCCAGATCCTTGGCCCGCGTGGACTGATGCCTAACCCCAAGGTTGGCACGGTAAGCCCCAACGTGGCTGAGGCGGTGAGAAACGCCAAAGCTGGCCAGGTGCAATATCGCACCGACAAGGGTGGCATCGTACAGTGCACGATCGGTCGCGCCTCCTTTGGCGAAGACGCCCTCAAGGAAAACCTGCTGGCTCTGGTGGATGCCTTGAACAAGGCCAAGCCGGCGGCCTCAAAAGGTATTTATTTGAAGAAAATGGCCCTCTCCAGCACCATGGGAGTAGGCGTCAGGGTGGATCAAAGCACCCTGGCTGCATAAAGAACTTTGGGTCTGCCGGGGGAAGCTCCGGCAGGCCGTCAAAGACCGTAGACATCCCTAAGGATTTAATGGTCTGACCGCGAGGTTAAGGCCGTCTACGCAGATGGCGTGCCCTGACAGGTTTTGAAATTTATTGCCGGCTTTTGATTGGCTGGCGTCAGTTTCTCCTGAATGAAGGTCGCCGTGGGTAAGTTCAGAAAACGGATGCG
>JAUYEK010000378.1 GCA_030691435.1 Sulfuricella sp.
AGGTCGAGCAGGCGGTGCTAAAAACTCCGTCGGAGTCCTTTCGCTGAAGCGGCGCGAGTGCGGACTTCGCAAACAGAATTGAAGTGGTGCCCGGAACCGGAATCGAACCGGTACAGCCTTGCGGCCGAGGGATTTTAAGTCCCTTGTGTCTACCTATTTCACCATCCGGGCATAGCTTTATTTATGACGTTGCTGGAAAACGTCGTGCAATCCACTCATAAATCGAAGCGCGTGATTTTACCACAGCCACGCACAGGCTCATTGTTTTAAACCCAGATAATCCATTAGAGCCTGGACGCCGCTGTGGGAGCGGCGCCAACCCTCTCTCCAACTCTCCCCCAAAGGGGGAGAGGGCGATCATCCCTTCCCCTTCAAGGGGAAGGTTAGATGGGGATGGGAGTTGGCCGCGATTTGCGACCGCATTCGCGCCGAGGGCGGCGCTCCTACAGGCACGAACATTCCAATGGATAATCCGGGTTAAAGCGAGGTTGCCGGAATGAAGGCCAAGCGGGTGAAATCACTGAATGGCAAAAGCACTTCGCTAAAATGTTAGCGGAAGCTTGTCACGGAAGCGGTTTGATGGAGGCGGGGGTCGGAATCGAACCGGCGTAGACGGCTTTGCAGGCCGCTGCATAACCACTTTGCTACCCCGCCGTTGGAACAGGAGCGCACAAAAACGTGCTGATCAACTAAAAAGGGAAAGCGTTTGCTTTCCCTTAGAATCTGGAGCGGGAAAAGAGACTCGAACTCTCGACCCCAACCTTGGCAAGGTTGTGCTCTACCAACTGAGCTATTCCCGCATTTAAGAAGCCGCCATTTTAGCGATTTTGAAGCCGATGTCAAGACAGAGTGGCATTCACTTTCCTTCATGCACCTGCGGTGCGGCCTGCTTTAGATAATAACCCATTGACCATAAAGTCAAAATCGCCGCGACATAAATCAGCCAGGTTCCCCAAACATGGGTGTCGATTACCTGCAATATCGGGTCATGATACAGCAGCAGCAGAATTGCCACCATTTGCGCGGTGGTTTTGAGCTTGCCGATGAACGAAACCGCCACGCTTTTACCCTGGCCGATCCCGGCCATCCATTCACGCAACGCGGAGATGGTAATTTCCCGTCCGACGATGACCAGCGCAATCAGGGCCGGCACGCGGTCGAATTTCACCAGGATGATCAAGGCCGCTGCCACCATCAGCTTGTCCGCCACGGGGTCGAGAAAGGCGCCGAAAGCGGTGGTTTGCTTCAGTACCCGGGCCAGATAACCGTCGAGCCAGTCGGTCACTGCCGCCACGGCAAAAATCAATGTCGCGGTAAGGTTGACCCACTGCGGCTGCAGCCAGGTGGCCGGCAGGTAGAATACGGCCGCAAACACCGGAATCAGCAGGATACGCAGCCAGGTCAGTAAGTTTGGAATATTCAGTGGCACTAGTGGAGTCCCTGGTAAATTTTTTCCGCCAGCGTCTGGCTAATCCCTTCAACCTGGGCCAATTCATCTACGCTAGCGGCTTGCACGCCTTTCAAGCCACCGAAACGAGCCAGCAATTTCTGCCGCCGTTTCGCCCCCACGCCGCCGATATCCTCCAGCGACGAATGCAGGCGCGCCTTGCCGCGCCGCGCCCGGTGTCCGGTAATGGCGAAGCGGTGCGCCTCATCGCGGATTTGCTGGATCAAATGCAGCCCGATATGATCCGCAGGTAATTGTAACGCCTTTTCGCCGCCCGGAAAAATCAGCTGCTCCAGACCCGCTTTGCGTTCCGCCCCTTTCGCCACGCCGATCAGGCGGACATCGCTCAAACCCACCTCGGCCATCACCTCCTCGGCCACCGCCAGTTGCCCCTTGCCGCCGTCGATTAGGATCAGATCGGGCATGACCCCCTCGCCTGCCGCAATCCTGCGGTAGCGGCGCGTCAGTGCGTCGCGCATGGCGGCATAATCGTCCCCCGGCGTGATGCCGGTAATATTGTAGCGCCGGTACTCGCCGTTCTGCATGGCATAGTTGTCGTACACCACACAGGACGCTACAGTCGCCTCTCCCATGGTATGGCTGATGTCGAAGCACTCGATGCGCCGCATTCCCTCCGGCAGGTCCAGCGCCTGGATCAGCGCCTGCAGCCGTGCCTCCTGGGTAGATTGCTGGCTGAGCCGCTGCGCGATCGCAAGCCGCGCGTTTTCCAGCGCCATCCTCAGCCACACCCGCCGCTCGCCAATGGGGTTGGCGCTGATCTGAACTTTTCGAGTAAAGTGAAATTCGCGTAGCGACTCGCTTGCCCCCAAATCAAAACAAGCGCCTTTCACGTTTGCCGCCTCTCCCGCTTGCGGGAGAGGATTGAGGAGAGGGTAACCCGCCTGCGGGAGAGGGTTGGGGAGAGGGCAACCCTCAGCAACAAGCGCCGCCAGCATGGTGTCGTCCAGCTTTTCACTAACGATGATCAGTGGCGGCACGGAGCGGCCAATGTAGTGCTGCGCCAGAAAAGCCTCCAGCGCGGTGACCGCATCGCACCCATCTGCATTTTTGGGGAAGAAACTTTTGTCGCCCAGATGCCGGCCTCCCCGGATCATCACCAGATTGACGCAAACCACGCCTTCCTCTGCTACGCAGGCAACCACGTCCGCATCCAGACCGCTCTCGCCGCTGACGAACTGCTTTTCCTGGATCGTGCGCAGGGCCATAACCTGATCGCGCAGCACCGCCGCCACCTCGTAGCGCTGCGCCTCCGCCGCCACCTGCATGGTCGCTTCCAGACGCTCCAGCACCTGCTGCTCCTTGCCTTCCAGGAACAGTCCTGCCTCCTTCACATCTTGAGAATAGCCTTCATCCCCGATCAAACCGACGCAGGGCGCGGTGCAGCGCTTGATCTGGTAGAGCAGGCAAGGACGGGTACGGTTATTGAAAACGCTGTCCTCGCAGGTGCGCAGCCGGAACACCTTCTGCAGCAGCTGCATGCTTTCCCGAACTGCGCCGGCATTGGGGAAGGGGCCGAAATACCGGTTTTTCTTGTCTGGCGTGCCGCGAAAATACCCCAGCCGCGGGTAGCGGTGTCCGCTCAGCATGATGTAGGGATAGGACTTGTCGTCGCGGAACAGAACATTGTAGCGGGGAGCCAGCGCCTTGATCAGGTTGTTTTCCAGCAGCAGCGCCTCGCCCTCGGTGCGCGTGACGGTGGTCTCGATCTGAACGATCTGCGACACCATCAGCCCGGTGCGCGGTGCCAGCGCGGTTTTCTGGAAGTACGAGGAAACCCGTTTCCTGAGATCGCGCGCCTTGCCGACGTAGATCACCTCTCCGCCCGCGTTGAGCATGCGGTACACCCCCGGTAGATGAGGCAGGTTGGCGAGGAAGGGCCTGGAGTCGAACAAATCAGTCGGCGTCGAGCAGTTCACCGGCAAACGCCCAGTTTTCGTAGGACATCTCATCGAAGGAGATAACCGTATAGGCCCTGGGTTTGTTGGCGATGCGTTCCAGGGTGCCGGTGACTTCCTCGGCGATTTTCTGCTTCTGCTCGCGGCTGAGCGTACCGGCGATGCGGATATTAACGTAGGGCATGTCAGCTCCTTGGCAAGTTGTTGCGGATGTTGGCGAATACGGACTCGAACATTTCCGCAGTCAGGCGCCGGGTCTGGGTATTATAACGGCTGCAATGATAGCTGTCGTACAGGGTCATTCCCCTGGGGAGGGCATGCACCGCGCCATGGCCGAAGGGAAAATCCTTGAGCTTGAGCCCCAGCGCGCGCAACACCGCCTGGTGCGCGATCGTGCCCAGCGCGAGAATCGCGGCACCTTCGCCAAGACCGGCGATTTCCCCGCCCAGATAGCCGTTGCACTGCCTGATTTCGGCAGGCTCCGGCTTGTTTTGCGGCGGCAGGCACTTGACCGCATTGGTGATGCGGCAGTCGATCAATTCCAGCCCGTCCTCCGCGCTGACCGAATCCGGTGCGCTGGCAAATCCATACTTGTGCAGCGTCCGGTACAGCAGTATGCCCGCAAAATCCCCGGTAAACGGCCTGCCGGTGCGGTTGGCCCCATGCATTCCGGGTGCCAGGCCGACGATCAGCAACTGCGGATCCTCAGCGCCAAAAGGCGGCACCGGCCTGGCGTGGTATTCAGGATGATCGCTGCGCACCTGACCCAGAAATCCTGCCAATCTCGGGCATTTCGTGCAATCAGTTGAAAAGCCTGAATTATTTGTTATTTTCATTTCCCGTCTTCACTTTTTTTCATCATAGTTTCTAGGGAATACCCCTATTCACCTATTGCTTCGCGTTAAAAATAGGATAAGGATATCGTTTCGAATAGTGTTTATCATCTTCAGAAAGCCATCATGGCCAGCGAACCCATCTTGCAAGACCGTTTCGGCAGACGCGTCGAGTATCTGCGCCTGTCGGTCACCGACCGTTGCGACCTGCGCTGCACCTATTGTATCCCGGAAGGTTACAAGGGTTTCGAGGATCCCGAACTATGGCTCAGTTTTGACGAAATCGAGCGCGTGATCGGTGCATTTGCCCGACTCGGGGTCAGCAAAATCCGGCTGACCGGCGGAGAACCCCTGCTGCGCCGCAACCTGCCCGATCTGGCGCGCCGCCTGAGCGCCCTCGATGGCGTCAAGGATCTCTCCCTCAGCACCAACGCCACCCAGCTTGCCAAACATGCCGTGGAACTCAAAAAAGCGAAAATATCCCGCCTCAACATCAGCCTGGATTCCCTCAATCCCGAACGCTTCAGCCAGATCGTGCGGCGAGATTGCCTCGATCAGGTCCTGGCAGGATTGATGGCAGCAAAGGAAGCCGGCTTCACCCCGATCAAGATCAACATGGTCGTCATGGCCGGCGTGAACGACGACGAAATCGACGACATGGTGGCGTTCTGCATCCAGCACGACTTCACCCTGCGCATGATAGAAGCCATGCCGATGGGTGAAACGGGCAGGAACGCCCAATATTTCGACCTTCAGCCCGTCAAGGCGCGCTTGCAGCAACGCTTCGGGCTGATCGACGGCATCATGGCCGGAGGCGGCCCGGCGCGCTACCTGAAATCCCCGGATGGCGCCTTCACCGTCGGCTTCATCACCCCGATGTCGCAGCACTTCTGCGATACCTGCAACCGTGTCCGCTTATCCGTCGATGGCACCCTGTACATGTGCCTGGGCCAGGATGAAAGCCTGGAATTGCGCCCCCTGCTGCGCGCCGGCGCTTTGGACGACGAACTGGCTGCTGCAATCCGTGCCGCCATCGAACTCAAGCCCCAGCGCCACGAATTCAACGAAAAACCAGGACAAGTTGTTCGCTTCATGTCGCTGACCGGCGGCTGAACCCGTGCCGCGCCAGCTGGTCGATTTCTATCTCGGCACCGCGCCGGACGACCACGGCAGGACATTCGACGCCATTCTGGCGCACGACGACGAATGGCTGGAATACACCCACAACTTCATCCAGTGGCTGTTCCCGCTGACCAGCATCAGCGGCGCCAACCCCACCGCACCCACGCTGGACGCCGCACAGATCGCCGAATTCCGCAGCAACCCGGCGCTGCAAAAACAGCTGTTGCGCGCTTTCGACCGCATGCTGGGTTTTTACGGCCTGGACAGAACCCCGGACAGCATTAACAAGGCTCCCAACTGGGCGCAGCACAAATCCCTCTGGTTCACCCACCCCAGCCACAACCACCTGCGCATTACCCGGATACTCAAGTGCCTGAACGCGCTGGGGCTGGAACAAGAAGCGCAGATGTTTTACGACAGCCTGGCAAAGTTGAAAGAAACCGAGCCGGACTGCGGCATCCCGGCCACCGCGTTCGCCCACTGGGCAGACACCGTTACCCTCTAAAAAGAGGCGATTAACCTCGAATAGTTCAAGGATAAGCCCCGAAGTGCAAATTTCAGGGCCTTCCTTCATAACTGAAATGGGTTATCTCAGGTTGTGCGCCAAAAAAAGCACAAACTCGCGCCTCATTTGAGCGCATCAAAGAGATTGTTGAAATCGTCTGTCCAGGCTTGGGCTGCCCTGTCCAGTTTGAGAGGAATGGCGGCCTGGCGGATGGATTCCCGCTCCAAGACTTGGGGATTGGCGGCTACCAGCACCCAGTCGGTGTTGCGCAGCGCCGGGTTATCGTTTTCGTCATGGATCAGGACGGCGTGGAGCCCTTTGGCGGCAGCAATCCGCGCCACTACCGGCGGCAGCCAGAGGAAGCGGTTGGTGACATGAAAAGCGATGATGCCATCCGGGTTCATGTGCTTGAGGTACACCTCCATGGCCTCGGCAGTGATGAGATGAACGGGAATCGAATCGCCGGAAAAGGCATCCACCGCCAGCACATCGAAACCATGCGGAGACTCCCGCTCCAGCGACAACCGGGCGTCGCCGAGCACGGTTTCAACGCGGGCGCGGCTATCCGCGATAAAGCTGAACTCGTCGCGCGCGAGTTCGATGACCGCCGGGTCGATTTCGTAGAAACGGTAAACATCGCCAGCCTGGCCGTAAAGGGCGAGCGTGCCCGCGCCCATGCCGATCAACCCTATTTTCCTGCCATACGGTCTGCTGCTGGCTATGGCGCGACCGATGCCGGCGCTGGGGCCGTAATATGCCGTGGGTTCCTGCTGCCGCGCAGGCGACAGGAACTGTTCGCCATGTTTGACCGAACCGTGGAAGAGCTGGCGCACGTTGTCGTCGGGATTGTCGCGCTGCACGTCCACGCTGAGGAGGGCGCCATAAAAATTGCGCTCGATACGCCGTGCGTCCTCGAAATCGCCCCTGACCTGGACGAAGAGGAAATAACCGCACAATATGGCCAGTACTCCTGCCGCCGCCATCAAGGATTTGCGCTCCCGCAGCAATGCCATGGAAAGCAATGCGGTGATAACCAGGCCGATGCCAAGTTCGTAAAACGCCGGCAGGACGCGCGGCGCAACAAGCCCGACGGCAATACCGCCCAAGGCGCCGCCCAGGGACAACATCAGGTAGAAGCGCGTCAGGTAGCGAGGCCCCGGTCGCATGCGAGCCAGTTCCCCGTGGAAGAACATACAGAAAAAGAACAGGCCAACAGCGTAGAGCGGTATAGCCACCTTGACGCTCACGCCTCCCAGGGCGTAGGCGCATAAGGCCAGCAACAGCCCGGCGGGCAGCAGAAAAACATAACGCCGGTACCAACGGTCGCTCTCGAAACACAGCACAAAGGTCAGCAGATAAATGGTCAGGGGCAACAACCACAGGAAAGGAATGGCCGCGACGTTCTGGGTCAGGTGGTTGGTGATGGCGAGCAGCATCCATGAACCCATGGCGGAGAGGCCTAGCCAGAGCAGGTAATCGCGCAGTGCAGGATCCCAATCCCCTTCTGGATCATGCTTCCTGGCGTGAGCTGGGGGCGGCAAGGTGTGCAAATGGCGCAGGTAATTGAGCGCCGCGCCGGAGCACAGCAGCACGAACAGGGCGTACAGCCAGGACCAGGCGTAAGCCTGTTGCAGCAGGGCTGCGTGTGGCTCGATGATGAACGGGTAGCAAATGAGCGACGCCAGGGAAGCCAGGTTGGAGAGGGAAAAGTAACGGTAAACGTGAGCATCCTGAATGGTGCGAGCCACCCATGTCTGGATCAGCGGGCCGGTGGTGGAAAGCAGGAAATAAGGCAGGCCGATGGTCCCCAGTAACAGCCCCAGTATCCACAGGGTAGGCTCTTCCGTGCCACCGGGCTTCCAGTACGCGGCTGCCACGATCGGCATGAAAACCAGGCTGGCCGCCAGCAAGGCAATATGGACAGCCACTTGGCGGCGGGCGCTCAGGTTGCGCGAGATCCAGTCGGAATAGGCGTAGCCTGCCAGTAATACCACTTGGAAAAACACCATGCACACCGACCACACTGCAGCAGAGCCGCCAAACCAAGGCAGTATCTGCTTGGCGATGATGGGTTGCACCAGAAACAGGAGGAAGGCACTGGTAAAAATGGTTCCGGCGAACAAAATCCTGGAGAGAACGAGGGTCATGATGAAAATTACCGGCTAGAGAATGCAGTGAGCATGTGCGCAACCCGCGCCGCGCCCATCAGGCCGACCTTGGGATTGAGCACGACATGGACGGGAATATCCCCCAGCAACCCGGCGAAGCGCCCCTTGTCGGCAAAAGCGCGCAGAAATTCGCCGTCCTCCAGCTTGCCCATGATCTGCGCTGCGATGCCGCCGGCAATATACACACCGCCGCGCGCCAGAACCTTGAGCGCAAGGTTGCCGGCTTCCGCGCCGTAAATGCGCGCGAACAGGGCTAGCGCCGACACGGCCAGGTCATCCTTACCGGCCATGGCGCAGTCCGAAATCGCCGCTGCCGGGTCGCCGGCCTTCATCGCTGATTGCAGTTCCGCTGTTACCTGCTGGCCTCGGTTGTCGCGCAGGAAATCGAAGATATTCACCAGACCCGGGCCAGACAGCAGACGTTCGTAGGAAACATGGCCGTAACGCTCGGCAAGATAGCGCAACAACTCGATTTGCAGCGCATCAACCGGCGCGAAATCGACATGGCTGCCCTCTGAC
>JAUYEK010000380.1 GCA_030691435.1 Sulfuricella sp.
ACCAGCTTGAACTGTTCCTTGACCAGGCTTTGTTCCTCGTCGCTGACCAGCGCGTGGATGTCTTCGTCAAAGATTTCGTGCTTCTTGTCGGCCAGTTCCTTGAAGCGGGCGAAGGCGGCATTCAAAGCTTCTTCCGAGTCCAGCACGATGCCCAGTTCCGTCAGGCGCGCGCGGAAGGCGTTGCGCCCGGAATGCTTGCCCAGCACCATCTTGTTGGCGCTCCAGCCGACATCCTCGGCGCGCATGATCTCGTAGGTTTCGCGGTGCTTGAGCACGCCGTCCTGGTGGATGCCGGATTCGTGGGCGAAGGCGTTGGCGCCGACGATGGCCTTGTTGGGCTGTACCGCGAAGCCGGTGATGCTGGCCACCAAGCGGCTGGCCGGGATGATCTGGGTGGTGTCGATGCGCGTGTCGCAGGTGAACAGGTCTTGGCGCGTGCGCACCGCCATCACCACTTCTTCCAGCGCGGCGTTGCCGGCGCGTTCACCCAGCCCGTTGATGGTGCATTCCACCTGACGCGCGCCTTGCAATACGGCCGACAGCGAATTGGCGACGGCCAGCCCCAGATCGTTGTGGCAATGCACCGAGAAGATCGCCTTGTCGGAATTGGGGATGCTGTTGCGCAGGGTGGCGATCAACGCGCCGTAAACGTGCGGCAGGTTGTAGCCGACGGTATCGGGAATATTCAACGTGGTGGCGCCGGCGTCGATTACCGCTTCGAGGATGCGGCACAGGAAATCGGTCTCGGAACGTCCGGCGTCCTCGGGTGAAAACTCGACGTTATCGGTCCACTGGCGCGCCCATTTGACGGCTTTCACCGCTTGCTCGACCACTTGGTCGGGACTCATGCGCAGCTTCTTCTCCATGTGGATCGGGCTGGTGGCGATGAAGGTGTGGATACGGCCGGAAACGGCCGGCTTGATCGCCTCGCCGGCGCGCTCGATGTCGCGCTCCAGGGCGCGCGCCAGGCCGCACACCGTGCTGTCCTTGATGCTGCTCGCGACCGCCTTGACCGACTCGAAATCGCCGTTGCTGGCGGCCGGGAAACCGGCCTCGATGACGTCCACGCGCATCCGCTCGAGCTGCCGCGCGATGCGCACCTTCTCTTCCTTGGTCATGGAAGCGCCGGGGCTTTGCTCGCCGTCGCGCAAGGTGGTGTCGAATATGATTAATTTATTTTTCATGACGGGCTCCGTTGCAGAAGTCGTAATTCATAACACGTGAAAATCGGACCACGCCGATTTCCGCAATTCAAAACAATAATGGGGAAAGGGAAGTTAGCGCCTGCGGCGCAGCAGCAGGCCGACCAGCAGAGTGTTGGCCCGATATGAAACGAAGGAGGCTTGAATAGCGGAGTTCATGATTTGAAATATAAACGGTTTCATTTATGAGCGCAAGCCATTAGCCCACAACGCCTTTCCGCCTTCTCCGCACCACGCCCCACAGCCAGTCCGCGTAAGCAGACAGCGCATACAGCGCAAAGACACCAAACAGGACATGCGGCGGGTCGGAAGAAATCAGAATGAAGGTCAGCACGATCAACAGGATGCCTACGAAGGGTATGCTCTTGCGCAGGTTGATGTCTTTGCCGCTGTAATAACGCAGGTTGCTGACCATGGTCAACCCGGCAAACAGGGTCACCCCCCACACCAGCCAGCGAATATCGGTGCCACGGATATGGTTCTCGTTCATCACCCACACCAGCCCGGCCAGCAGTGCTGCCGCAGCGGGGCTGGGCAAACCCTGGAAGAAACCCTTGTCGGCAACTTCATGCTGGGTGTTGAAGCGGGCCAGTCGCAGCGCCGCGCCGGCGCAATAGACAAAAGCGGCGATCCAGCCCAATTTGCCCATGTCCTTCAGCGCCCAGACGTACACGATCAAGGCAGGCGCCACGCCGAACGACACCATATCGGAAAGCGAATCGTATTCCGCCCCGAACGCGCTCTCGGTATGGGTCAGGCGCGCAACCCGACCGTCAAGGCCGTCCATCACCATGGCGATAAAGATCGCCACCGCAGACTGTTCGAAATTCCCGTTCATGGCCTGGACGATGGCGTAGAATCCGGCAAACAGCGCCGCCGTGGTGAACATGTTGGGCAACAGATAGATGCCGCGCCGGCGCAAGCGACCATCCAGCAGGGGTTTGTGATTGTCGGAGTTATAGTCTTCGTTCATAACAAGCGCCGATCATAACAAGTGCCCTTCACGTTTGCCCCCTCACCCGCTTGCGGGAGAGGGTTGGGGAGAGGGAAACCTACCTGAGGAGGAGAGTGCTTCATCGCGTAATATAGTTTCGCCACTCAACCAACATTCATCGGCAATTCGGCCAGCACGGTTTCCCCGGCACGGACCTTGTCGCCGATGCTGACACGCACCTGGGCGGTCAATGGCAGGTACACGTCCACCCGCGAGCCAAAACGGATGAAACCGTAACGCTGACCGCGGGCTAGCCACTCACCCGGCTTGGCATAGCACAGGATGCGCCGCGCAATCAGCCCGGCCACCTGGACGCAGGTGATGTCGTAGCCGCAATCGGAACGCAGCCAGATGGCATTGCGTTCATTTTCCGTGGAGGCCTTGTTCAGGTCGGCATTGATGAATTTTCCCGGGTTGTACCAGATTTCCTCCACCACGCCATCCACCGGACTGCGGTTGGAATGAACGTTGAATACGTTCATGAACACGCTGACCTTCTGCGCATCGCGCTTGAGGTAGGGATCCTGAACCCGTTCGACGGCGACAATGCGACCGTCGGCAGGGGCAATCACCAGATTGCGCGCTGTCGGCACATTGCGCCCCGGATCGCGGAAGAACTGCAGCACGAACAGGCTGATGATCCACAATGGCAGCGCCCACAGCCAGCCGGCCAGGAACGTAACCAGCAACGAAAGCGCCACGATGCCAGCCAGGAACGGCCAGCCCTCGCGGGCAATAATAGGGTGGGGATAATTTTTCACTGGGGAGACGATACCGATACACATAATGGGTGAGACGTAAGGGGTGAGGGGGGGGAGGCGTAAGAGGTAAAGCGGGATGAGTGACGATTATCGCCTCACCCCTCCCGCCTCACCCCTCCCGATTTAGTTTTTCGACTGGTCGACCA
>JAUYEK010000198.1 GCA_030691435.1 Sulfuricella sp.
GGCGGCGACGAATTCACCGTCCTGGTCGCGGGTGCCGACCGGGAAACCGCCGCCGCCACCGCCCAGCGCATCGTCGACGAACTCGCCCTGCCATTCGTGCTCGAGGGCCAGGCCCGCAATGCCATCACCGCCAGCATCGGCATCAGCCTCTACCCGCAGGATGGCGAGGACCGCCACTCCCTGATGAAATATGCCGACGAGGCCATGTACCGGGCCAAGGCCGTGGGCAATTCATACCGCTTCCACGCCGATTCCTGACCGCCTCGGGTACAATTACCCGGATGACAACCGCCGCAAGCAAAAATCCGAAAAAGGAAGCTTCCGCCACGCCCTTCCCGCCGGCTCTGCAAGCCAAGCTTGCCAAACTCGGCCTGCATACTGCCCAGGATCTGCTACTGCACTTGCCGCTGCGCTACCAGGACGAAACGCGGCTTTACCCCATCGCCCATGCGCCGCTCGGCCAGGCGGTGCTGGTCGAGGGCGAAATCGCCGATGCCAACGTGCAGTACCGTCCGCGCCGTACCCTGGTTTGCCGGGTCGAAGACGGCAGCGGCATGATGACGCTGCGTTTTCTGAATTTTTACCCGAGCCAGATCAAGCAGCTTGCCCCGGGCAAGCGCGTGCGCCTGTTCGGAGAAATGCGCCACGGCTTCCTCGGCATGGAAATGGTGCATCCGCAGTACCGCATGGTGAGTGAGAACATGCCGGTCGCCGAGGCGCTGACGCCGATCTATCCCACCACCGCCGGTCTGGGACAATCCGCCTTGCGCAAACTGGTACAGTCTGCCCTCGCCGAATGCGACCTGGCCGATACCCTGCCCAACGAAATCCTGCGCCCGCTGGGTTTGCCCGCCTTTGCCGAAAGCATCACCTATCTGCACCAGCCCCCGCCGGATGCGCCGGTCGAGTTGCTGGCCGAGCGCACCCACCCATCCTGGCAGCGGCTCAAGTTCGACGAACTGCTGGCACAGCAGCTTTCCATGCACCAGCATTACCGGCGGCGGCGCGCGCAGTCTGCCGCACCGATGCCGCCCCGGCAACGCCTCACCCGCGCCCTGCTGGCGGCGCTGCCGTTCCCGCTCACCCGCTCCCAGCAGCGCGTCATGGCGGAAATCACCGGCGACCTGGCCAAGCCTCACCCGATGCAGCGACTGCTGCAGGGCGACGTCGGCAGCGGCAAGACCATCGTCGCTGCGCTGGCGGCTTTGCAGGCGATTGAAAATGGCTTCCAGGCGGCGATCATGGCCCCCACCGAAATCCTCGCCGAGCAGCATTACCAGAAACTCTCTGCCTGGCTGGTGCCGCTCGGCCTGCGCGTCGTCTGGCTGGCGGCAAGTCTGCCGAAAAAAGAAAAGCAGGCGGCGCTGGCAGCCGTCGCGGAAGGGGAGGCCCAGCTCGCGATCGGCACCCATGCCCTGTTCCAGGAGCAGGTCGTGTTCCGCAATCTCGGCCTTGCCATCATCGACGAGCAGCATCGCTTCGGCGTACACCAGCGCCTCGCGTTGCGGCAGAAGGGCGCCCAGCCGCACCAGCTGATGATGAGCGCCACCCCGATCCCGCGCACCCTGTCGATGAGCTATTACGCCGACCTCGACGTTTCGGTGATCGACGAGCTGCCGCCGGGACGCACGCCGGTCGTCACCAAACTGGTCGGCGACAGCCGCCGCGACGAAGTGGTCGCGCGCGTGCGCGACGCCTGCCTCACCGGCCGGCAGGCCTACTGGGTGTGCCCGCTGATCGAGGAGTCGGAAAAGCTCCAGTTGCAAACCGCGCTGGACACCTACCAGACCCTGGCCGCCACCTTCCCGGAGCTTAAAGTGGGGCTGGTGCATGGCCGCCTGCACGCGCGCGACAAGACGGCTACCATGGCAGCCTTCAAGGCGGGGGAAATCCAGCTGCTGGTCGCCACCACGGTGATCGAGGTCGGCGTGGACGTACCCAACGCCTCGCTGATGGTGATCGAGCACGCCGAGCGCTTCGGACTGTCCCAGCTCCACCAGTTACGCGGTCGGGTCGGTCGGGGCGCGGCAAAAAGTGCATGCATCCTGCTTTACCAGACACCGCTGTCGGAAACGGCGCGCGCGCGGCTGAAGATCATCTACGAAAACAGCGACGGCTTCGAAATCGCACGCCAAGACCTGCTGCTGCGCGGACCCGGAGAATTTCTGGGCGCGCGCCAGAGCGGCGTGCCGATGCTGCATATCGCCGATATCGAGCTG
>JAUYEK010000393.1 GCA_030691435.1 Sulfuricella sp.
GTCCTGAGTCCTGAGTCCTGAGTCCTGAGTCCTGAGTCCTGAGTCCTGAGTCCTGAGTCCTGAGTCCTGAGTCCTGAGTCCTGAGTCCTGAGTCTAAAAATTATCGCGCAGCGATAACCACGCACTCAGGACTTTCCACTCAGGACTCAGCACTGAGCTTCAAAGCCAAACCATCAGCCCCATCTCCAGCGGATGGGTCAGGAGTTCCTGCCAGGGGTAAACGCGGATCTTGTAATCAAGGTGGCCACACCGATCAGGGGCCAGATCGAGGGCGAACAGATGCTCCCCGGTCGCCTCCACGAGCCCCTGGAACGAGAAGCTGAAGTGCTGGCAATCCCGCATCTCCTTGCGGGTCGAGCGACGCAGCATCAGCTCGACCACCACATCCTCCGGCGCCAGGCCGTTCAATTTCAGGGCAACGTCGAAGCGCACCTTGTCGCCGAACTGGATGCGCCTCTTCGGCGTATCCAGACGGCGCATTTCGACGCCCTGCCAGGCAGCGCGAATCTTTGTTTTCCAGGACGAAAGATTCTTCGCGTTTGCATAGCCATCGCGGGCGTACAGATCGCCCTGGCGGCTGGCCGGCAGGTAGAAGCGGGCAGCATATTCCCCCACCATCCGGTTGGAATTGAAGCGTGGCAACAGGGTGCCGATCGAGCGCTTGGAACGCCTGACCCATTCCGCCGAGTAGCCCATTTTGCCGCGATCATAGTACTGGGGCACGATACGGTCTTGCAGGATCTCGTAAAAGGTCTGGCTGTCTTCCTTGTTGCGGCGGTAGTCGTCCATGTAGGTCGGCGCCGGCTTGATCGCCCAGCCGTTGGTGCCGTCGTAGCCCTCGCCCCACCAGCCGTCCAGCACCGAGAAATTGATCGCGCCGTTGATGCCCGCCTTCATGCCGGAAGTGCCGCTCGCTTCGAGCGGGTACACCGGGTTGTTGAGCCATACGTCCACGCCCGCTACCAGTCTGCGCGCCAGGCCCATATCGTAGCCTTCCACCAACAGCACCTTGCCCTCGAATTCCGGCATGTGGGACATCCCCTGAATATGCCGGATTAAATCCTGGCCTGGGCGGTCGGCAGGGTGCGCCTTGCCGGCAAAAATGAACAGCACCGGACGGTCGGCCTCGGAAATGATCTGGCTCAGCCAGGTCGGATCTTCGAACAGCAGCGCGGCGCGCTTGTAAGTGGCGAAGCGGCGGGCGAAACCGATGGTGAGGACGTTCGGGTTGACGGGATCGATATGCTTCAACAGCCGGTCGAGGTGGGCTTCGGAGCCGTGGTTGCGGAAATGCTGCTGGCTGATGCGAAAGCGCACCAGTTCGAGCATTTGCGACTTGAGCGACTGGCGCACGCTCCAGAACTGATGGTCGGGGATCTCGTCGATACGCGCCCAGTAGCCCTGATCGGTGAGATTATGGCGCCACTCGTAGCCGAACTGGTTGTCGAACAGGTCGATCCATTCCTGCGCCAGGAAAGTCGGCACGTGTACGCCGTTGGTGACGTAGTTCATCGGGTTTTCCTCGGGCGCCACCTGCGGCCACTGGCTGGCGCAGATACGCGAGGATACTTCGCCGTGAATGCGGCTGACGCCGTTGTGAAAGCGCGAGCCGCGCAACGCCAGGGCGGTCATGTTGAAATCCGGCCCATCCGGCGTCCTGCCCAGAGAGAGAAACGCTTCGCGGCTGATTTTCAGCTCCTGGCATAGATGCTCGAAGTAGTCGCAGACCGTGTTTTCGGCAAAATGGTCGTGCCCCGCCGGCACCGGCGTGTGGGTGGTGAACACGGTATTGCCGGCAGCCGCTTCCAGCGCGCTGGCGAAATCCAGCCCCTCGGCGACCAGGTAGCGGGCGCGTTCCAGCACCAGGAAGGCGGCATGGCCTTCGTTGATGTGCCACACCGTGGGCGCCAGTCCCAGCGCTCTGAGGGCGCGCACGCCGCCGACGCCGAGGACGATTTCCTGCATGAGGCGCATGTTGCTGTCGCCGCCGTAAAGCTGGTGGGCGATATCGCGATCCTCGGGCGTATTTTCCTCCAGGTCGGTATCGAGCAGGTATAGCGTGACGTGACCGACCCGCGCCTGCCATACCTTGACCGTTACATTCCGTCCCGGCAGGTCGACGGAAACGTGCATCTCTTTGCCATCCTCCCCCAGCGCGGGAACGATCGGCAGGTCTTCGAAATCCGAATCGCTGTAAGTGGCGATCTGGTTGCCTTCGCCGTCGATAATCTGGGAAAAATAGCCTTGGCGGTAGAGCAGGCCCACCGCAACGAAGGGCAGGCGCAGGTCGCTCGCCGACTTGCAGTGGTCGCCGGCGAGGATGCCG
>JAUYEK010000403.1 GCA_030691435.1 Sulfuricella sp.
ACGTTTTTGTGCCCACGCAGTCAGCCAATCGAAACAAGCGCCTTTTACCATTGCCCCCTCGCCCGCTTGCGGGAGAGGGTTGGGGAGAGGGAGATTTACGCGTGGGCACAAAAACGTGCCCACCCTACGCTTGGTCGCAGGCAAGCCTGCTCCTACAATTTTCATCGATCAGCGCCATCAGCCGTTCCGTCGCGCCGCGATGCCTGTCGGCAAAAGCCAGCGCCGCAACCGACATGGTTTTGATTTTCTCCGGAGCCTTCAGCAAATCCCCAACCGTCAGTGCCAGTTCTTCGGCATTCGCCACGCGTAGCGCGGCGCCAGCTTGAACGGCAAGTTCGGAGACTTCCGCAAAGTTGAAAGTGTGTGGGCCGATCAAAACCGGCTTGCCCATCGCTGCCGCTTCGATCAGGTTCTGGCCGCCGAGCGGCAGCAGGCTGCCGCCGATGAAAGCGATATCGCAGGCGGCGTAATAGGCGAACATCTCTCCCATGCTGTCGCCCAATAGGACTTGGGTTTCCGGGGCGATGGGTCTTCCTTCAGAGCGGCGCTGAAAACGGAGGTCGCGCTGCGTCAGCATCTCCGCTACCTGCTCGAAGCGCTGCGGATGGCGCGGCACGATGACGATGAGCAGGTTGGGGATGTCGATTTTTGCAAGCGCTTCCATAATCAGCGCTTCCTCTCCTTCCCGCGTGCTGGCGGCAAGAAACACCGGGCGTGTAGCCCCGAACTGTTGCCGCAGGTTTTTCCCCAGGTCGATCGCGCTTTGCGGTACGGCCATATCGAACTTGAGGTTGCCGGTAATTTTCACCGCAGGCGCGCCCAATTCGAGCAACCGGCGTGCGTCGGTCTCGGATTGGGCGGCAATCGCCGTTAGTGATTGCAGGCTGTCGCGGCTGAGAGTCTTGAAGCGGCCATATTTGCGCGCCGATTTTTCCGACATCCGCGCGTTGACCAGCAATAGCGGCACCCCGGCTTTCGTGCAGGCCCGCACCAGGTTGAACCAGATTTCGGTTTCCATCAGCAGCCCGATTTCGGGCTTGAAGTGGCGAAGAAAGCGTTGTGCCGCAAACGGAAAATCATAGGGCAGGTAGCATTGCAGCACGCGATCGCCGAACAGCTGCCTGCCGGTTTCCCGGCCAGTGGGTGTCATGTGGGTGAGCAGGATGCGGTGCTCCGGATAGCGTGCCTGCAATTGGGCAACCAGCGGCGCTGCGGCGCGGGTTTCTCCCACCGATACGGCGTGCAGCCAGATCAGCGGGGTGGCGGGTTTGTTGCGATAAAAACCAAAACGCTCACCGATATGGCGCAGGTATTCGGGCTGGCGCCGGGATCGCCATAACAGATGGAACAGGATGTAGGGCAATAACAGGACCAGCAGCAGGGTGTAGAGGCGGCCAATCAAAACAAGCGCCGATCAAAACAAGTGCCTTTCACGTTCGTCCCTTCCCCTTCAAGGGGAAGGTTAGGATGGGGAT
>JAUYEK010000410.1 GCA_030691435.1 Sulfuricella sp.
TTTCAAGGACGGTTTCGCCCAAGGCATCAAGAACGCCATGGCGATGCAGAGCGTCGGCCTGGGTATGGTGAAGGCGAAACGCCTCAATCCGATGGAACTGTTCGGTGGGCACGGCGTCCAGGACAAGGCCGGCTTCCATGCCATGCTGAAAAAAGCGCGGGAAATCGAAGACCGTCGCAAGAATTTCGCCTGATGCCCTCTCTCCTACCTCTCCCCCAGCGGGGGAGAGTGATGGGGGATCGCTTCGCGATGTTTACGTTATATGGAGTCAATGATGGCTAAAAAGACTTACTCGTTTTACCCCGGTTGCTCGTCACAGACCAAGGCGTCCTCGGACAACTACCTGAAGTCGACCAACTCGATGTGCAAATACCTGGATATCGAACTGAAGGAAATTCCGGACTGGAACTGCTGCGGCGCGTCCATCGGCTATGCCGAAGGCGGCGAGCTGCCGCGCATCACGCTGTCGGCGCGCAACATTGCGCTGTCCGAGAAGCATAACCCGGGCATGGACCTGGTCGCGACCTGCGCCGCCTGCTGGCTTTCCACGCGCGAAGCCAAGGAGCGTCTCGATCATAGCACCCAGATGAAGACGGATGCCAACGAAGCTTTGAAAGAAGCCGGCTTGGCCTATGAAGGCAAGCAGAACGCGCGCCATATGGCGGAAGTGCTGGTCGAGGATTTCGGCTTTGACGAACTGAAGAAGGGCGTAAAGAAACCGCTGCAGGGCATCAAGTTCGCCGGTTACGTCGGCTGCCAGACCAACCGCCCGTTCGGTATTGCCGGCGAATCATTCGAAAATCCCCTGTATCTCGACAACCTGGTCGAGGCTATGGGTGGCGAAGCCGTATCCTACGACCAGAAGGTGACCTGCTGCGGCGGCGCATTGGCCTTCTCCGAACCGGAAAAAAGCCAGAAACAGATCAAGGACATTATCGAGTCCGCCTACGACCATGGCGCCGAGATGATCGTCACGCCTTGCCCGCTGTGCCAGGCCAACGTTGAGATTTACCAGGGTGAGGTGAACAAGCGTTTCGGCACCAAGTTCAACATCCCGGTGATGTATTATTCTCAGCTGATCACCATCGCCTACGGCGGCACGGCTCAGGAAGCCGCGCTGGACGGCCAGCTGGTCCGCGCCACCAAGCTTGAGGAAATTGCCAGGAAGTAAAGAATAACAACCTTTACGGCAGCAACTTGGGGGGCGGCCTGCGGGTCGCCCCCAATTGTTTTATCGCAGATTGCTCATTGGAATGCTCGTGCCTGTAGGAGCGCCGCCCTCGGCGCGAATGCGACCGCAAATCGCGGCGAGGGCGCCGCTCCTACAGGCCGGTAGGGTGGGCACCGTTTTTGTGCCCACGCGGAAACCCATCGCCCTCTCCCCAACCCTCTCCCGCAAGCGGGTTGCCCTCTCCTCAATCCTCTCCCGCAAGCGGGAGAGGAGGCAAATGAGAAGGGCGCTTGTTTTGATTTGGGAGCAAACGTGAAGGGCGCTTGTTTTGATTTGCGGCACAAGGAGTGATCATGAAAAACCCGAAAACTTTAGACGAATACATCGATCTGGTCCATCAGGCGGTTTACGAAGTGGATGAGCTGCGCGCCATCGTCGAGGACGACGAGGAGCGCAAAAGCATGATCCTGCCCTGGGTAGATGCGATGGACAAGGAATTGCGCCAGATGTTCGACGACATGACCTCCGGTCGCTATCAGTTCGACCCGAATGGCCCCGATCTGCCATATATGGCGATCGTCAAGAGGTTCGGCCCGAGCATCCCGTTCAAGCCGCTACTCAACGTCATCAATCATACCCACCGCTTCGGTCTGGATATCGATTCCAAGTAACGGTTAAAGCCGGTAGTCGGCCAGTGCCGGGGGCCTGCAAATATTTCAGCACCGTTCCGGGGCGCATAATAAACAAATGCACTAAATTGGTGCGCAATTAAGCGCGCTGTTTTGGAAAGTTCCTTTTCGAAACAGGGTATTCAATACTGGCCCAATTATTGCTCACTGGGGGTGAAACATTTCTCTGGAGCGACGATGGAAAATCTCAAGGCCGGTAGCGACGTACTGTTCATACTTCTAGGCGCGATCATGGTGCTGGCGATGCACGCAGGCTTCGCCTTTCTGGAACTGGGTACGGTGCGCAAAAAAAACCAGGTCAACGCGCTGGTGAAGATCATGGTGGATTTCGCCATATCCACTATTGCCTACTTTTTTATCGGTTATAGCATCGCTTATGGAGTGAATTTCTTTTCCGGTGCCGAGGTGCTGGCGCAGAAGAGCGGCTACGATCTGGTCAAATTCTTCTTTTTGCTGACCTTTGCGGCCGCAGTTCCGGCGATCGTCTCCGGCGGCATTGCGGAGCGAGCCCGGTTCAATCCGCAACTGGCGGCAACTTTCCTGCTGGTGGGCTTCGTTTATCCCTTCTTCGAGGGTATCGCCTGGAATCATCATTTTGGTGTGCAGGACTGGCTGAAAGGGACTTTCGGGGCGGAATTCCATGACTTTGCCGGCTCCGTGGTGGTGCATGCCATGGGCGGCTGGATTGCGCTGCCGGCAGTGCTGCTGCTCGGCGCACGGCGCGGCCGCTATACCAAGGATGGCATGGTGGCAGCGCATCCCCCCTCAAGCATTCCGTTTTTGGCATTGGGCGCGTGGATACTGACGGTGGGCTGGTTCGGCTTCAATGTCATGTCGGCGCAGACCATAGACGCCGTGAGCGGCCTGGTGGCGGTGAATTCGCTGATGGCGATGGTCGGCGGCATTCTGGCAGCGCTGGTGGTGGGCAGGAACGACCCCGGCTTCGTGCATAACGGCCCGCTCGCCGGCTTGGTGGCGGTGTGCGCCGGATCCGACCTGATGCACCCATTGGGTGCGCTGATAACCGGTGGGGTGGCGGGTGCATTGTTCGTGTGGGCGTTTACCCTGACCCAGAACAAATGGAAAATCGACGATGTGCTCGGCGTCTGGCCGCTGCATGGTCTGTGCTGCGCATGGGGCGGAATCGCCGCCGGGATATTCGGCCTCAAGGCGCTGGGCGGCATCGGCAACGTGAGTTTTGCCGCACAGCTGATCGGCACCCTGATGGGTATCGGTATCGCGCTGGTCGGCGGCTTCGTAGTCTACGGGCTGCTGAAGAAAGTGGTGGAAATCCGCCTCGACCCGGAGGAGGAATTCAACGGGGCGGATATCAGCATTCACAAAATCTACGCCACGCCGGAGGGCGAGGTCTAGCAGCTTCATACAGGATGGACGGTGGTGTCCGCCAGACTTACATGAATTTTTGCACTTCAATCCCCCACTTGGCGGGGGATTCGTGGCTGACGATCTTGTCGCCTCCGCCCTGGCCCAAGGGCTTCGACAGGTCGATGTCTTCAGTGGCGATGTAATAATTTTTCCTGGAGTCAAAGACGGCACGCACCAGCGGACGGGTCAGATCCTTCTCATGCTGTTCGATGACCACGCCGATCTTGCCGCTTTCCAGCATCACCAGCGTGCCGACCGGGTAGATGCCGATGGTGCGGATGAAAGTGTGGATCAGTTCGGGGTTGAAGTGGAACTTGCTCCATTCGAACATTTTCCTGAGCGCTTCGGTCGGCTCCATGCCCTTGTGATAACAGCGGTTGGATGTGATCGCGTCGTAGACGTCGACGATGGACGCCATCTGGCCGTAGACCGACATTTCCGGGCCTTTCAGCCTGAGCGGGTAGCCGCTGCCGTCGAAGCGCTCATGGTGCTGGGCGGCGACGTCGAGCGAAGCCTGGGCGATGTCCGGCGTCTCCGCCAGGATGTCGCGGCTATGTACCACGTGCGACTTCATGATGAGGAATTCTTCTTCGGTCAGCTTGCCGGGTTTGTTCAGGATTTCATCCGGCACTTTCATCTTGCCGATATCGTGCAGCATGCCGCCGATGCCGAGCAGCTTGAGGGTGTCACGGTCGAGGTTGAGGCCGTGGGCAAAAGAGATCAGCAGCGCGCCGACGCTGACCGAGTGGAGAAAGGTGTAGTCGTCCTTGTTCTTGATCCTGCACAGGCTGAGCAGGGCGTCCTTGTTGCGCAGGATCGAGGCGGTCATCTGCTCGACCATGGGGTCGATCTGCTCCAGTTCGATCTGCTTGCCGAGGCGCACGTCATGCATGATGTTGCGCACGATCTTGTTGGCTTCGCTGTGCACTTCCCGGGATTTCTCCAGCTCCTCGCGCAGCGAGGCGGATGCAACCGGCTTGGCCTTTTGGGCCATATTCATCATCTGGTGTTCGAGCTCGGCCTTGACCTCGTTTTCGGTTGGCGCATCGACCACGTCCAGTCCCTTGGCCGTGTCGATGTACACCTCATGGATGCCGTTGCCGACGATTTTTTCGATGTCCCTGTCGCTCTTGACCTTGAGCGTGCCGGTCAGGAATGGATGCTCCATCCAGCCGCAGTTCAGGTCGTGGACGAACATGCCGGGCTTTAACTGCTGGACATTGATTTTCTTGATCATCCCGATTAATCCATTTAAGTACGGGTAGGATGGGTGGAGCCCTTCGGCGTTGCTCAGGATAAACTCCGCGATACCCATCAATCATCACCGCAAAACGATGGGTATCGGCACAAGCGCCTCAACCCATCCTACGGGCTGGTCTTACAGAAACCGCGCCAGCATCGCCCTGTCTACATTGTCGCTGAGCGGGATGTGAACCACCCAGCCGTTACCCGGCGCTTCCGTTATGGAAGCGCCGTTCTGGTTCAAGATTTGTTCCAGCACCATCTCGCGGTTGCCGGCGGGGTGGATGAGCTCCAGCCGGTCGCCCACGGCGAAGCGGTTCTTCACCACCACTTCGGCCATTTTGCGGGCCGGGT
>JAUYEK010000200.1 GCA_030691435.1 Sulfuricella sp.
ACGAACATTCCAATGGATAATCCGGGATAAACAGAGGCGGTTGCAAAAGTCCGAAAAAATGGAAATCTGTCATTCCGGCTTTCGCCGGAATGACGTGTTTTGCAATTGCCTCATAAGTAGTCAGGATAGTTATTCGGAGCGAATCATGATCAAAATTGTGCAAAATCCATCCCCGGTGTCGGAAACCGTGCTCGCCAAGGCATCGCATGTGCTGTTCGTCATGCCGAAGTCGAAAAGCCTTGCCGTGACCCTGCCTGGAGTCGACACCCTGCAGGCGCGTCTGGCGCGCCGCCATATGAAGCCTGAAGAGCTGGCCAAGACCCCGTTGAGCGGCGACCTGGAACCGGGCGCGCTGGCGGTCTGGGTAATGCTGGATGCCAGGCAGACCACATTCGAGCGGCACACGCTGATGCGCAAGGCGCTGCAGCCCTTGCTGGATGAGCACCCCAAGGAAATTACGCTGGTCGTCCTGGGCGGTGCGGAGGAACGTCGCCTGGCAGCTGAAGCTGCAATCTATGCGGCCCTGGTCAACGGCGCCGTGCTGCCGCAGCGCAAGAAAAAGGACGAGCGCCGCCCGCTGCAAAAAATTTCCCTGCATGGTTACAAGGCCGAAGACGACTTCACCCTGCTGCGTGGGCAGGCCGAAGGCAATGAGCTGGCGCGGGGGCTGACCATGCTGCCCGCCAACGAGCTGACGCCGGGTCTGTACCGCGAACGCATCCGCAAGCTGGCCGATGAAAACGGCTGGAAATGCACCGAATACGACATGAAGAAGCTGCGCAAGATCGGGGCGGGGGCGTTCGTTGCCGTGGCCCAGGGCAGCAGCGAGGATGATGCCGCCATTGTCCATCTGCGCTATCGCCATCCTGAAGCCAGGAAAAACATCGCCCTGGTCGGCAAGGGCATCTGTTTCGACACCGGGGGGCACAACCTCAAGCCTGCTCGCTACATGCACGGCATGCACGAAGACATGAATGGCTCCGCCGTCAGCCTGGGCATTCTGCTTGCCGCCACTCGCGCCAATCTCCCGCTGAATATCGACTGCTGGCTGGCTCTGGCGCAGAACCACATCAGCCCCAAGGCTTACAAGCAGAACGACGTGGTGACCGCGCTCAACGGCACCACCATCGAAATCATCCACACCGACGCCGAAGGGCGCATGGTGCTGGCCGACACCCTGACCCTGGCGGCGCGCGAGAAGCCCGACCTGATCGTCGATTTCGCCACCCTCACCGGCAGCATGGCGACCGCGCTGGGGGCACGCTACAGCGGCATCTTTTCCAACCGCGAAAAGTTTGTCGAGCAGGCGGTTGCGGCAGGGAAAATTTCCGGTGAACGGGTATGCGCTTTCCCGCTCGACGCGGACTACGAAGAGGGGCTGGACAGCCAGATCGCCGACATCAAGCAGTGCTCCATGGAGGGCGAGGCCGACCATATCCTTGCAGCGCGTTTCCTGATGCGCTTCATCGAGGACGCGCCGTGGCTGCACGTCGATCTTTCCGCCAGCAACTGCAAGGGCGGCCTGGGCGCGGTGGCGTCGGAAGTCAACGGCTTCGGCGTGGGCTGGGGGATGGCGCTGCTGCGTGGTTTGAAATAAGAAAGCCGGGGAATGGGTGACTCCCCGGCTTTACTTGGCGTACAGCTAGCCCTGGCGTTTGTCCCAGGCAAAACGATTGAAGCGCCGCCAGCGATTCTGTTTGTCTGTCAGTTTGTTGGCGGGGTTTTGGGTCTGTTTGCGGCGCAGCGATTCCTGCTTCTCCGCCAGTAGTTTGCATAATAGATCGTTGGCTTTCATGGTTTCAGTATAGATTTTCTCGCCACCCATTTCCGCACTTCTTCCAGCGCCAGCATGGCGAAGGCGAAGGGGATGACGAACAGCCAGACATTCAGGCTGATCGGCGCGGTGCCGAATATCAGATTGCCCCAGGGCGTGTAGTCGATGACCAGGATCAGCGCGATCTCGATTGCGATGCCTGCCCACACCAGCGGGTTGCTGAAGAAGCCGAGCCTGAAGATGGACTCCCGGCTATCGCGGCAGAGGAATACATTCATCACCTGCATCACGATGATGGCAGTCAGCGTGGCGGTGGTGGCCTGGAGATAGAGCGGGTCGTTGGCAGTCAGCGCCTGTCCATACTGCCAGCCGGCATTGTGCAGTACGAAGAAGAACGCCGCCATTGCCGCTGCCGCTTCCATTATTCCGAGGAACAGGTAGGCGCGCGCCACCAGCGGCCAGTTGAGCAGGCGGTCATGGCGGGCGCGTGGCGGCTGCCGCATCACGCCGGGATGCGGCTTCTCCATCCCAAGCCCCAGCGCCGGCAGCATGTCGGTGCCAAGGTCAACCGCCAGGATCTGGATGATCGTCAGCGGCAGCGGAATCCTGAACAGGACGAAGGCGAGGTAGGGCACGATTTCCGGGATGTTGGAGGTGAGAATGTAGGCGAGGAACCTGCGGATGTTCTCGAACACCGCTCGCCCTTCCTCGATGGCGGCGACGATGCTGGCGAAGTTGTCGTCGAGCAGGATGATGTCGGCTGATTCGCGCGCCACGTCGGTGCCGGAGATGCCCATGGCGATGCCGATGTTGGCCTTTTTCAGCGCAGGCGCGTCGTTGACGCCGTCGCCGGTGACGGCGACGATTTCCCCTGTTTTTTGCAGCGCGGTGACGAGGCGCAGCTTCTGGTCGGCGCCGACCCGGGCGAAAATGATTTCCGGCGCATCCAGCGCGAGCTGCAGCTGGATGTTGGAAAGCCGCCTCATCCCTTCGCCGGTGATGACTGTTGGCGACTCGCTCCGCACCAGGCCGATTTCCTGCGCGATGGCCAGTGCGGTATGGGGGTGATCGCCGGTGACCATGATGACGCGGATGCCGGCGTCAAAGCATTTGCGGATGGCGTCGGGCACTTCCGGGCGCGGCGGGTCTTCCAGTCCCGCCAGGCCGAGCAGGGTCAGCCCGCACTCCAGGTTCTCCGTGGATTCATTTTCTGTTACGGCGCGGTGAGCCAGAGCGAGTACGCGCAGCCCCTTGCCGGCCAGGGTCTCCTGCGCAGCCGTGTAGCGTTCGCGCAGTTCCGCGTCGAGCGGTAAAAGTTTGCCTTCAATCAATGTCTGGGTGCATAGGGGAAGCACCGTTTCCAGCGCGCCCTTGGTGTAGAGGGATAGCCCCGCGGATGTCCGGTGCAGGGTGGAGAGCCGTTTTCGGTCGGTGTCGAAAGGGATTTCATCCACCTTCGGATAGAGGGCTGCTTCCGGCAGCGCTTGCTGCGCCATGCGTACCAGCGCGATTTCCATCGGGTCGCCGAGGAGTTCGGTAGCGCCGTTTTTGGCGGTGGGCTGGAGGTTGTGGCACATCAGCGCGGTGTCGAAGAAATCTCGGTAGCGTTGCGACAACGCCGGCTGGCTGTTCAAATCGGACGCGGCAAGAAATCTCCCGGCAAGGAACACTTCCTTTACCGCCATGCGGTTCTGGGTGAGGGTGCCGGTCTTGTCGGTGCAGATCACGGTGGCGGAGCCCAGCGTTTCCACCGCGGGCAGGTGGCGCACCAGGGCGTTGCGTTTGGCCATGCGCTGGGTGGCCATGGCCAGCGCCAGGGTGACGGTAGGCAGCAGGCCTTCGGGCACGTTGGCGACGATGATGCCGATGGAGAAAATCAGGCTTTCCCAGAAAGGGAGCCCGATCGCCTGGCCTATCAGGAAAAAAATTACACCGAGCAGGCTGGCCAAGCCGGCTACCAGGCGGCTTACGCGTGCAATCTCGCGCTGCAATGGGGATGGAGCTTCCCTCGCAGTCTGGGTCAGGTGGGCGATTTTGCCGAATTCGGTATGCATGCCGGTGGCGAACACTGCCGCCCGTGCCTCGCCGGATACCAGCGAGGTGCCGGCGAGCAGGACGTTGCGCGCAAGGAGCAGGTCCTCCTCCTTGCAGGGTTCGGTGTTTCTGGCTTTGGGCAGGGATTCTCCGGTGACCGTGGCGTTGTTGACGCGCACGCCGAAAGCCTCGACCAGCCGGCAGTCGGCGGGGATGTCGTCGCCTGCCTGCAAGATAAGAATGTCTCCGGGAACCAGTTCGACGACCGGGGTTTGCTTGATGATTCCGCTACGGAGCGCCATTACCTGGTGTGGCAGAAGGTTTTCCAGCGCGGCCAGGGCTTTCTCGGCGCGGTATTCCTGCCAGAAGGAGAAAATTCCGTTGATCAGGATCACGCCGAGTATGGCCCAGCCCAGCATCGCCATGCCCTTGCCGGGGTCGCTGAATTCAGCGACGAAGGCCAGCGCCGCTGCCAGCCACAGGATCAGGGCGAAAAAGTGGGTGAATTCCTTGAGGAAGCGCAGCGCGAGCGGCTCCTTTTTGACCCGCTCCACCCGGTTCGGTCCGAATTCCTTGAGTCGGCGCGCGGCTTCCTGAGCGGACAGCCCCTCGGGGCGGCTGTTCAGACTCCTGATCGCTTCTTCGGCAGTGAGGTGATGGATTTTCATGGCCAAAAGCCGGTTATGAGCACTTATGTTAAACTTAGCAGGTTGATTTTGCGAGATGAAATAAAATGTCCGGCAATACCCTAGGCAAACTTTTTTGCGTGACCTCCTTCGGCGAAAGCCACGGCCCGGCGATCGGCTGCGTGGTGGATGGCTGCCCGCCCGGCATGGCCTTGAGCGAGGCGGATATCCAGGGCGATCTCGACCGGCGCAAGCCGGGTACTTCGCGCCATGTGACCCAGCGACGCGAATCGGACACGGTGGAAATTCTTTCCGGCGTGTTCGAGGGCAAGACCACCGGCGCCCCCATCGCCCTGCTGATCCGCAACGAGGACCAGCGCAGCAAGGACTACGGCAACATCGCCGAGACCTTCCGCCCGGGGCATGCCGACTACACCTATTGGCAAAAATACGGCATCCGCGACTATCGCGGCGGCGGGCGCGCGTC
>JAUYEK010000417.1 GCA_030691435.1 Sulfuricella sp.
TAACCATCGTATCGCGGCCAAGGCCGCTCCTACCGGATGTAATAATTATTCGCGTTTTTATCGAGAATTGGAATTAGCGTAACAGCTTACGCCCCGCCTTTGGGTGTTCCGGCGCATGACAGGCACGGCGAAAAGCCTGTAGTGCTTTCTGGGCGTGGCCCAGCACGCTGCCATGGGGGTAGTTGCCCACCTCGTTCGCCATGCCGGCGGGGACGCCGGTAAGCAGTTCGATGCCCTCGTTCGCATGCTCTGCGGTATAAATATGGAAAAGCCCCTTGGCGGCGGCCTCCACGACCTTGCTCTCCAGCATCAGGTGGCGCTGGTTGCGGTGGGGAATCAGCATACCCTGACTACCGTCCAGTCCAGCAGTTTCGCAAATGCGGAAATAACCCTCGATTTTTTCGTTGATGCCGCCCACCGGCAACACTTCGCCGTGCTGGTTGACCGCGCCGGTGACGGCGATGCCCTGCCGGAGCGGCAGGCCCGACAGGGACGAGAGCAGGGCGTAAAGTTCGGCGCAGGAAGCGGAATCCCCTTCCACGCCATGGTATTCCTGCTCGAAGACGATAGAGGCATTGAGGGAAAGCGGCGCGATATGAGCGAATAGCGCAGCCAGATAGTTTTGCAGGATGAATACGCCCTTGTCGTGAATCGGGCCGGACAATTCGACCTCGCGCTCGATATTCAGCAGGCCATCATCACCAGCGAACGTGCGCGCGGTAATCCGTATCGGAAAACCAAAACGGTAATCGCCCAGATCGACCTGCGTCAGGCCATTGATCTGACCCACTTTCTCGCCATGCAGATCAATCAGCAGATCCCCCTCGGCGATGGATTCGCGCAGACGCTGGTCTGGATAATCGTGCCGCCAGGTGCGTGCCTGTAGCGCTGCCTCGACGTCCGCGGCTTCGACCAGTCCATTCTTGCGGGCACGACAGATGGCGGCGCTTTCCATTACCAGCGCCTCGGTGCGGGCGAAGATCGCGCTTTGGCGCGCCTGATCGTCCACGTCGCGGTGACCATCTTCCAGCAAGCGCGCCACCGCTGCGGAGGAAAAATGGGGTAACCCAAGCTGACGGCAGGCGTGGGCGACAAAAATCGACGAGGCGCGCCGGGTTTCAACGCAGGATAAAAAGCTTTCGGCAAAATCCACCTTCACCCGGAAATGGCGGGCGAACTCCGGGTCTTCCTCCTGCAAGTCGTAATACTGATCGCGCGAACCGATCAGCACGATCTTGACCTCGACATCAACGGCTTCGGGCTCGAGCGACACCGCCGCAATCGGGGAAAACGAAGTGCCCGGCTCTTCGATCTGCAGCCTGCCGCTACGCAGCAAGCGCCGCAGCTTTTCCCACACCAGCGCGTCGGCCAACAAATCGCGCAGGTGCAGCATGAGGAATCCGCCGTGCGCCTTGAGCAGGCTGCCGGCGCGGATGCGCGAGAAGTCCGTCACCAGCACGTCGTTTTCAGACTGGTACTCAATGCTGCCGAACAGCACGCGGAACAGCGGATTATCCTCGACAATCACCGGCGCGCCGCTCAGGCCACCGTTGTCCACCACCAGGTTGACACGGTAGCGGGACAACGCCTTGTTCAGGCCTTCCAGGCGAGTTTCCTCGTCATCGTCGGAGGTGTGGAACAACTCCAGGTTGTCGAGCACATCCTGGGCAATCTCGTCCAGCCAGGCGTTGAGCTTGGCGGAATCCTTGATCTGCTTCTTCAGGCCGGCGCGGATCTCCTGCAATTCATGATCCAGCAGCGGTTTCACCACCTGACGCCGCAATGCCGCCAGGGACTCGTTCATGACTCGCTCCAGCGGCCGGGTTTTCTCGAAATAACGGGTAATCTCGGCGCGCAGCTCCTGCTCGGCCTGCTCGACCTCAACCCGGCGCTCCTTCGGCAAGGCAAGCACTTCATCCTCGACCAACGCCTGCCCTGTTTCGCCCATCAGGGTAAAAACCATGCGCCCGGCATCGCGGTGTATGCTGAAATCGCGCGCTTCCGCAAAGGCGGAGAGTTCGGCATAAGCCTTGGCCTCCTCATCCTTGTGGGCCTTCTCGATGCGCTCGCTCTCCGCCTTGAAATCCTGTCCCTCCAGTAACAGCGAAACCTCCGCCGGCAGGGATTTCACCGTCCGCGCCATGAGCTGGCGCAGCAAGCGTCCCTGACCGGCCGGCAGGCGCAGGGCCAGCGGCCTCTCCGGCGCATCGAAATTGTGCAGGTAACATAGATCCGGCGGCACCAGCCTGTCCGCCGCAACCGCCTGCATCGCTTGCTTTAGCAGCGATGAGCGGCCGCTACCGATCTCGCCCAGAACAAACAGGTTGTAGTCGGGCTGGTCCATCCCCAAGCCGAAGCGGGTAGCCATTTCGGCGCGCTCCTGACCGATCCACGGCAAGGGCAGATGGAGCAGCTCGGAAGTATCGGCGAAGCCGAGCGTGTCGGGATCGATGGTCAGGCGAAGATCGGCGGGAGTCAGGTTTGAGATTGGCATTTTTTTAACCACTAGAGACACAGAGGATTATTTTATTTTTACCAGACCACTCGCAGCAGCGCAATAAACCAAAGAATCTCCCCTGGCTTTGATCTGTGCCTCTGTGGTGAAGTATCTTGTTATTTGTTTCCGCTAATTGCGCACTGATTCGGCTCGCCAACCTGCAGCGGCAAATCGCCGCTCCTCACGCCGATGCTGCCGACGGCATGCACCGCCGCAACGTAATGCTTGTCCTCATGCAACCTGTCCCAGCTTTCCGGGTGTGACCGACCGTGCATGCGAATCAGGCGCGCCATGCCCAGTGCCGGCATTTCCCATTTCAGTCCGGCCAGCAGCTCATCGGCGCTGTCCGGCTTGTTGCACACCAGCACCATATCGCAGCCCGCCTGCAAGGCGGCTTCGGCACGCTGCACCACGCCGCCGGCCACGCTGGCGCCTTCCATGGAAAGATCATCGCTGAAAATCACGCCATCGAAGCCTAGCTCCTTGCGCAAAACGTCCTTCAGCCAGATTTTAGAAAACCCCGCCGGCAGCTTGTCCACCCTGGGATAAATCACGTGCGCCGGCATCATCCCGGCCAGGCCGAAATTGATCATCTGCCTGAACGGAATCAAGTCATCCATTTCGATATCGGCGTAGTCGCGCTCGTCCACCGGGATTTCAAGATGCGAGTCGGCACGCACGAAGCCATGGCCGGGAAAATGCTTCCCCACCGCGGCCATGCCGCCCTGCTTCAAGCCCAGCATCAGGCTGTGGGCAAGAATAGCGATGGCCTGCGGGTCGCGGTGGAAGGCGCGATCGCCGATCACTCCGCTTTGCCCGAAATCGATGTCCAGCACCGGGGTGAAACTGAAATCCACGCCGCTGGCGCGCAACTCCGCAGCCAGCACCCAACCGGTCTGGTGTGCCAGGGTCTTGGCGCGGTTCGGATGTTCGTCCCAGATATGCCCCAGCTCGCGCATCGGCGGCAGGCGGGTGAAGCCATCGCGGAAACGCTGCACCCGACCGCCTTCATGGTCAACGGCAATCAACAGATGCGGGTTGCGCAAGGCATGAATTTCGGCGGTCAGCCTGGCAAGCTGCGCCTGCGAAGTGTAGTTCCTGCCGAACAGGATCACCCCGCCGACCAGGGGGTGTTTCAGTCTTTTCCTGTCCTCGTCGGTCAATTCGGTACCGAGAACATCGAGCATGATCGGGCCAAGAGTCATCTTTTGATTTTCTTTAAATTACCCAAAAAACCACAGCCAGCCACAGATTAACACAGATAAAACCCTGTGTTGCCGCCTATTTGCTATTCACAAATAGGTACCCAAGATTGAAAAAGATAATTCAATGATAATCTGTGTTAATCCGTGGCTGAACTGCT
>JAUYEK010000420.1 GCA_030691435.1 Sulfuricella sp.
TCCCGGATTATCCATTGGAATGTTCGTGCCTGTAGGAGCGCCGCCCTCGGCGCGAATGCGGTCGCAAATCGCGGCGAGGGCGCCGCTCCTACAGCGGTGTTTTGGTTCTAATGGGTTATCTGGGTTTATACATTATCGCCGCAACTGAACGATCAGTTAAAAAATTGATTCACTTTCCAGCTCGGGTAAAAGATAATACGCCATCACACAAGCCGAAAAATCTCAAGAAAAACTATAAGACTTAAAGATAGCAAAAATATTACGCTGCTTATTCAGGAGATTAGATAATGTCAGAAATTCAGGACATCGATCAGCAAGAGACGCGGGAGTGGCTGGAAGCCCTCGATGCGGTGCTGGAACGGGAAGGCGCGGAGCGCGCCCACTTTCTGCTGGAAAAACTGACCGAAAAGGCCCGCCGTTCCGGCGCGCACCTGCCTTTTTCCGCGAACACGGCTTACCTGAACACCATCCCGGTACACCAGGAAGACCGCTGCCCCGGCGACCTCGCCATGGAGCGCCGCATCCGTGCCTTTATCCGCTGGAACGCTATCGCCACGGTGATGCGCGCCAACAAGCAAAGCCCCGGCGTCGGTGGCCATATCGCCAGTTACCAGTCCGCTGCCACGCTCTACGAAGTCGGCTTCAACCATTTTTTCCGCGCCCCAACGGAAGACCACGGCGGCGATCTGCTGTATATCCAGGGTCACCTGGCCCCCGGCATTTACGCCCGCGCCTTCCTCGAAGGCCGGATCACGGAGGAGCAGCTGCTCAACTTCCGCCAGGAAGTGGACGGCAAGGGCTTGCCCTCCTATCCTCATCCCTGGCTGATGCCGGATTTCTGGCAGTTCCCCACGGTGTCGATGGGACTGGGGCCGCTCACCGCGATCTATCAGGCGCGCTTCATGAAGTATTTGCAGGACCGCGGCCTGGTCAAGACCGAGGGCCGCAAGGTATGGGCCTTTCTCGGCGACGGCGAGACCGACGAGCCGGAATCGATGGGCGCGATTTCCCTGGCCTCGCGCGAGAAACTCGACAACCTGGTGTTCGTTATCAACTGCAACCTGCAGCGACTGGACGGCCCGGTGCGCGGCAACGGCAAGATCATCCAGGAGCTGGAAGCGGATTTCCGCGGCGCCGGCTGGAACGTGATCAAGGTGGTCTGGGGACGCCATTGGGACTCGCTCCTGGCGATGGACAAGAAAGGCCTGCTGAAGAAACGCATGGAAGAATGCGTCGACGGCGACTACCAGAATTACAAATCCAAGGACGGCGCCTACGTGCGCCAGCATTTCTTCGGCAAATACCCCGAACTGCTGGAAATGGTCGCCCACCTGTCGGACGAGGACGTCTGGCGCCTCAACCGCGGCGGTCATGAACAGCTCAAGGACTACGCCGCCAACTCCGCGGCGATGCAGCACACGGGACAACCGACCGTGATCCTGGCGAAAACGGTGAAGGGTTACGGCATGGGCGAATCGGGCGAGGGCATGAACATCACTCACCAGGCAAAGAAAATGTCCGACGCGTCGCTCAGGCAGTTCCGCGACCGTTTCAACCTCCCCATCCCCGACGACAAAATCGCCGAGGTACCTTTCTACAAGCCAGCCGAAAACAGCCCGGAAATGCAGTACCTGCGCGAGCGCCGCATGGCGCTCGGCGGCTACCTGCCGGCGCGACGCAAATCGGTCGAGGCGCTTGCCGTACCCGATCTCTCCGCCTTCGAAAGCCAGCTTGCCGGCACCGGCGACCGCGAAGTTTCCACCACCATGGCCTTTGTACGGGTGCTTTCCACCCTGCTCAAGGACAAGGCAATCGGCAAGCTGATCGTGCCGATCATCCCGGACGAAGCACGCACCTTCGGCATGGAAGGCATGTTCCGCCAGCTCGGCATCTACTCTTCGGTCGGACAGCTCTACGAGCCGCAGGATGCCGACCAGGTGATGTACTACAAGGAAGACAAGAACGGGCAGATCCTCGAGGAAGGCATCAACGAGGCTGGCGCCTTCTCCTCCTGGCTGGCGGCGGGCACCAGCTACAGCAACCATGGCCAGGCCATGATCCCGTTCTACACTTTCTACTCGATGTTCGGCTTCCAGCGCATCGGCGACCTCGCCTGGGCCGCCGGCGATGCGC
>JAUYEK010000436.1 GCA_030691435.1 Sulfuricella sp.
ATCCTCCACCATCGCCAGCAGCATTTTGCGCAACGACTCGATATGCGCGCCCTGCTCGCGCTTGTCGCCACCCCCGGGCGCGGCGTATTCGCGGATCTGGTCCATGCGCGCCACGCCATCGACCAGACCGGCGATGCTTGCGCCGAATAGCTCGGTCACTTTAACGGCCCAGTCCGGGTCGCGCCCCGTCACCCCCTGCAGGACTGCGGCGGCAATGCTTTCATAATCCATTCGTTGATGCGCCAAAATGGCTGCCGTGCCAAGCGCGTGCTCCATCGCGCCGGGCTCCCCGGCATAAAGCGTTTGCGCAAGCTCGCAGGCGCGCAGAATCGTTTCCTGCTCTTGCGGGCGAAAATCGACGGCCAGGGATTCCAGCCAGGAACGGAAATCGGCCTGGCCGTTGCCGGCTGAAAATGCGTGGGATGTATGAACGGAAACCATAGAGGAATGATAGCAGGAACTCAGTTCTGACTTTGCCAGTAGCGCAAATGTTCCTGGCGATACGTCTGAGCCGAGACGCCGCCGATTCCGAATCGCAGCGACACTGCGCCGTCCGAATCGGAGCGATAAAGCCGGCTGCCCAGTTCCCGGTAGCGCGCCACCACTTCCGGCCTGGGATGGCCGAACTGGTTGCGGTATCCTGCGGTGAAAATCACGATGGACGGATTGACCTGGCGGATGAAAGCCTCGGTGGAAGAGGTTTTGCTGCCATGATGCGGTGCCACCAAGAGCGTGGCGGCCAGTGCGTCGGGGCTGCGCGCGAGGATTTCCGCTTCCGATTCGCGCTCGATGTCGGCAGGCAACAGCACGCTGCCGTAGGGCGAGGTGATTTTCAGCGTGCAGCTGCGGGCGTTCTTTCTGAGGCGCTCGTCGGCGTAGCTTTCCCAGGCCGGGTGCAGCATCTCGAAGCGCACCCCGTCCCATTCCCAGGATTGGCCGGCGAAGCAGGGCAGCGACTTTCGAGCATGGGGCAGGATAGTGCTGTCTGTTGGTAATGATGAAGCAAGCCAGCCGACCGGAACCGCATCCAGCACCGAAGCCGCCCCGCCGCTGTGGTCGCTGTCGTCATGGGTCACGATCAGTCCGTCGAGCCGCTTGATGCCGGCGGCGCGCAGGTAAGGCACCACGATGCGGCTGCCACTGTCGGCATCGGCGGTATAGCGCGGGCCGGTATCGTAAAGCAGCGCATGGCTCCGGGTTTGCACCACCACCGCCAGCCCCTGCCCGACATCCAGCACGGTCAGCCACAAGGCGCCCTGCGCGGGCTGCGGCGGCAGTACCAGGAACATCGGCACGAATCCCGCCGCACCCAGCCAGCGCGCCGGAAAACCGCGCGGCAACAGCAGCCAGAGGATGCCGAACGCTGCCGCCAGCACCGTCCACACCGGCGGCGCGTGCTGCTGCCACACGGCATCCGGCATCCGGCTCAGCCATTCCAGCGCGGCCATGCACCAAGCCATCACCTGATGCGCCAGCAGCAGCGGAAAATCGAGCGGCAGAATCGCTCCCGCCAGGGTCAGCGGCAC
>JAUYEK010000437.1 GCA_030691435.1 Sulfuricella sp.
TTGATGATGCGGTTGGCCTGGCGCATTTCTTCCATGCGCACCAGATAGCGGTCGTAGCAGTCGCCGTTGACGCCGACCGGGATGTCGAAATCCATTCGGTCGTAAACTTCGTAGGGCTGCTTCTTGCGCAAGTCCCACGCCAGGCCCGATCCGCGCAGCATCGGGCCGGTCAGCCCCAGCGCCAGGGCGCGTTCCGGCGTCACCACGCCGATGCCGACGGTGCGCTGCTTCCAGATGCGGTTATCGGTGAGCAGGGTTTCGTACTCGTCGACGCAACCGGGGAAACGGTTGGTGAAATCTTCGATAAAATCCAGCATCGAACCGTGGCGGTTGGCGTTCATGTCGGCCACCTGCTGCGCATTGTGGACCTTCATCTTCGCCGTTTCATACTGCGGCATGGAGTCGGGCAGGTCGCGGTACACCCCGCCCGGGCGGTAGTAGGCGGCGTGGAGGCGCGCGCCCGACACCGCCTCGTAGACGTCCATCAGGTCTTCGCGCTCGCGGAAAGTGTAGAGAAAAATCGTCATCGCGCCGACATCCAGACCGTGCGCGCCCAGCCACAGCAGGTGGTTGAGGATGCGGGTGATCTCGTCGAACATGACGCGGATGTACTGGGCGCGGATCGGCACTTCGATGCCGAGCAGCTTTTCGGTCGCCAGCACGTAGGCGTGCTCGTTGCACATCATCGACACGTAGTCGAGGCGATCCATATAAGGCATCGCCTGGAGGAAAGTCTTGTGCTCGGCGAGCTTCTCGGTGGCGCGATGAAGCAGACCGATGTGCGGATCGGCGCGCTTCACCACCTCGCCATCCAGCTCCAGCACCATGCGCAGCACGCCGTGCGCAGCCGGATGCTGAGGCCCAAAATTCAGCGTGTAGTTTCGAATATCAGCCATGCTGAACCTCAACAGTTCTTCCGTGCCACGAAGAAGCTGTGTCAAAAACGTCGCGAGCGGGCGTCAGACGGGTGAGGCCGAAGCGCAGGAACCGGAATGTACATAAAAGTACATGAGGATTCCGAGCATCGCCCGATCCCGTATCACGCACGCGCAGTAGTTTTTGGCACAGCTTCTCAGCCACCGTAGTTCTCCTCGCGCACGATGCGCGGCGTCAGCTCGCGCGGCTCGATACTCACCGGCTGGTAGATCACGCGGCGCTGCTCCGGGTCGTAGCGCATCTCGACGTTGCCGGAAAGCGGGAAATCCTTGCGGAAGGGATGGCCGATGAAGCCGTAATCGCTGAGGATGCGGCGCAGATCGGGGTGCCCGGTAAAAATAATGCCGTACAGGTCGAAAGCCTCGCGCTCGAACCAGTTGGCGCCCGGCCAGATTTCGGCTATCGAATCCACTATGGGGAAATCATCGTCGCCGGCAAACACTTTGACCCGCACCCGGCAGTTGTTGCTGACCGAAAGCAGGTGCGCGACCACGCAAAAACGCAGGCCCTGCCAGCGGCCATCGCCATAGGTGCTGTAATCCACGCCGCACAGGTCGATCATCTGCTCGAAACGCAATTCGGGATGGTCGCGCAGGGTGCGCGCCGCTTCCAGCCAGTGTTCCGGCCTGATTTCTATGGTCAACTGACCGACATGCCCGGAAAACCCGGCCACCTTGTCGGCCAGCACGCCTTGCAGATTTTGTTTGAGGGTTTCCAGTTTCATCGACGTTCAGCGGGCAATGGTATGGGTGCGCTTGATCTTGTT
>JAUYEK010000438.1 GCA_030691435.1 Sulfuricella sp.
CTGGAGCAGGACAAGATCGTGTCCGAGTACAAAGAGGTGATGGAAAAGATCGCCGATCTGCTCGATATCCTCGCCAAGCCTCAACGCATTACCGAAATCATCGTCCTGGAATTGACCGCGATCAAGGCGCAGTTCGGCGACAAGCGGCGCAGCGAGATCGTCGTTCACGCCCAGGACTTGAGCATGGAAGACCTGATCACGCCGCAGGATATGGTGGTGACCTTGTCGCATGGCGGCTACATCAAATCCCAGCCGCTAGAGGACTATAGCGCCCAGAAGCGCGGTGGGCGCGGCAAGCAGGCGACGGCGATGAAGGAAGAGGATTTCATCGAGAAGCTGTTTATCGCCAATACGCATGATTACATCCTGTGTTTCTCCAACCGCGGCCAGGTCTACTGGATCAAGGTCTACGAAGTGCCGCAGGGCAGCCGGGGGTCGCGCGGCAAGCCGTTCATCAACATGCTGCAACTGGGTGAAGGCGAGAAGATCAACGCCATCCTGCCGGTCAAGGAATTCGACGAGGGCCATTTCATTTTCATGGCGACCGCCAGCGGTATCGTCAAGAAAACGCCGCTGTCCGACTTCTCCCGCCCGATGAAGCGGGGGATTATCGCCATCAATCTGGACGAGAGCGACTATCTGGTCGGCGTGGACATCACCGATGGCCAGCATGACGTGATGCTGTTCACCGATGGTGGCAAGGCAGTACGCTTCGACGAGGCCGCCGTGCGTGCGACCGGCCGCGTTTCGCGCGGCGTGATGGGCGTGCGGCTGGGCAAGGGACAGAAGGTGATTTCCCTGCTGGTGGCGGAGAACGAGACCCAGTCGGTGCTCACCGCCACCGAAAACGGCTACGGCAAGCGCACCTCGATCGCGGAATACACCCGCCACGGCCGCGGCACCCAGGGCATGATCGCGATCCAGACCTCCGAGCGCAACGGCAAGGTGGTGGCGGCGACGCTGGTGAATGCCGAAGACGAGATCATGCTGATCACCACCGGCGGCGTACTGATCCGCACCCGCGTCAGCGAAATCCGCGAGATGGGCCGCGCCACTCAGGGCGTGACCCTGATCAACCTCGACAAGGGCGAAAAACTGATCGGACTTGAGCGGGTAGTGGAAGCGGACTCGGAAGATACAGACGCAGAAATGTAACCGCAGTGGGTAGGGTGGGCACGTCTTTGTGCCCACGCGGAAATAAGCCACGCACACCGCGTGGGCACAAAAACGGTGCCCACCCTACAGAACTCAGGACTTTTTTAATGGAACGAATTTACAATTTTAGCGCCGGTCCCGCCGCATTGCCGGAGGAAGTCCTGGAGCAGGCGCGCGACGAGATGCTTAACTGGCAGGGCTGCGGCATGTCGGTGATGGAGATGAGCCATCGCGGCAAGGAATTCATGGGTATCGCCGCCCTGGTCGAGGCCGACCTGCGTGGTTTGATGGGTATTCCCGCTAACTACAAGGTGCTGTTCCTGCAGGGAGGGGCTTCCAGCCAGTTCGCCATGGTGCCGATGAATTTGCTGCGCGGCAAAAAAACCGTGGACATCGTCAATACCGGCGTATGGTCGGGCAAGGCGATCGAGGAGGCGGAGCGGTACTGCACGGTGAACGTCGCCGCCAGTTCGGAAGACGCCAAATTCAGCTATGCCCCAACCCAGGATAAATGGCGCTTGAGCCAGGATGCCGCCTATGTCCATTACACCCCGAACGAGACCATCGGCGGCGTGGAATTCCACTGGATCCCGGAAACCGGCGGCGTGCCGCTGGTGGCGGACATGTCCTCCAACATCCTGTCCGCCCCGCTGGATGTTTCACGCTTCGGCCTGATCTATGCCGGCGCGCAGAAGAACATCGGCCCGGCCGGCCTGTGCATCGTGATCGTGCGCGAAGACCTGATCGGTCAGACGCTGCCGGGTACGCCGACGATGTTCGACTACAAGATCCATGCCGACCACGATTCGATGTACAACACTCCCCCCACCTATTCGCTCTATATCGCCGGCCTGGTGTTCAAGTGGCTGAAGCGCCTCGGCGGGCTGGCGGAAATGGACAGGCGCAACAACGCCAAGGCCGCGTTGCTTTACGATTGCCTGGACAGCAGCGGTTTTTACCAGTGCCCGGTGGCCAAAGACAGCCGCTCGCGCATGAACGTGCCTTTCACTCTCAAGGATGCGGCGCTGGACGAGGAATTCCTCAAGCAGTCCAAGGTACGCGGTCTGGCGCAACTGAAGGGCCACCGCCTGCTGGGCGGGATGCGCGCCTCGATCTACAACCCCATGCCGCTGGAAGGGGTGCAAGCCCTGGTGGACTTCATGCGCGAATTCGAGCAGAAACATGGATAAGGAACTTTCGCAGCACCGCGCCAGCATCGACGCGATCGACGACGAGATGCTGAAGCTCGTCAATCGTCGCGCCGAGCACGCCCAAGCCATCGGCACCCTGAAGAACGGGTCGGTTTATCGCCCGGAACGCGAGGCGCAGGTGCTGCGCCGGATCAAGGAAAACAATCCCGGTCCGCTGTCGGGTGAAACGGTGGCGCGTCTGTTTCGCGAAATCATGTCGGCCTGCCTGGCCTTGGAGAAGCCGCTGTCGGTGGCGTTTCTCGGGCCGCAGGGAACCTTCAGCCAGGCTGCGGCCATCAAGCATTTCGGCCATGCCGCGCAAACCCTGCCAAGCGCTACGATTGACGAGGTGTTCCGCGCTGTGGAAGCAGGCAATGCGGATTACGGCGTGGTGCCGGTGGAAAATTCCACGGGCGGTGCGGTGGGCACTACCCTGGATCTGCTCCTGGCTACTCCGCTCAAAATTTGCGGCGAGGTGGACCTGCGCGTACACCAGTTTCTGTTGCGCAAGCCGGGCGCGCCCGCCAAGCCGGTCAAGGTTTATTCCCATGCGCAGTCCTTCGCTCAATGCCATGAGTGGCTGAACCAGAATTTGCCGGGTGTGGAGCGTATCGTTACCGTGAGCAATACCGAGGCTGCCCGCCTTGCGGCAGAAGACGAAATGGCCGCTGCGATTGCGGGTGAAATGGCGGCGGAGTACTACGGCCTGGACAGGTCGGCGCAAAATATCGAGGACAAGCCGAACAACACCACCCGTTTCCTGGTGATCGGCACCCATGACGCGGCGCCTTCCGGCCGGGATAAAACTTCCCTGGTGCTTGCTGCGAAGAACTGTCCGGGCGCGGTGTACGAGCTGCTTGCGCCGCTGGCGCGGCATGGCGTAGACATGACCAAGCTGGAGTCGCGCCCGTCGAATGCCGGCTTGTGGGAATACATGTTTTACCTGGATCTGGAAGGGCATCAGCAGGACGATAAAGTTGCCCAGGCCTTGGCCGATCTCGCCGACAAGGCGGCCTTCCTGAAAATCCTCGGCTCCTATCCCGTGGCGGTGCTTTAAGAACGTATGACTGAATTTTGAGATGGATTTGAGCGAACTAGCACCGGGTTACATCCGCGCCATTGCGCCGTACCAGCCGGGCAAACCGATTGCCGAGCTGGCCCGGGAAATGGGCCTGCCGGAAAGCGATATCGTCAAGCTGGCTTCCAACGAGAACCCGCTCGGCGCCAGTCCGCGCGTGCTGGCTGCGATCGAGAACGTGATGATGGATCTCGCGCGCTATCCGGATGGCAACGG
>JAUYEK010000204.1 GCA_030691435.1 Sulfuricella sp.
ACGAACAGGTCGGCCTTGACGTTGCGCGCCTTGATCACGCGGCCATGCAGGGGGATGAAAAAGTCGCCGTCGCGGATCAGCACGCCGCGCATGTTCGGCTCCGCGTCAACCTGGGCTTTCAGGCGCCGGGCGATGGCCAGGGTCACGTCCTTTTCCCTGGAGCCATTTTTACCCAGCGCGCCGGGGTCCTCGCCGCCGTGCCCGGCGTCGATCGCAATGGTGATGAGGCGCGACACCTCCGGCTTCCAGGCGCGCATTTCAGTCCGAACCGGTTTCTCTGCCGGCTTTGCAAGTTCAACGGGCTTTTCGGTGGCCAGACTTTCCAGTGTGGTGGCGACGGCCAGTTCAGACGGCTTCTCTGCCTGCTCTTTGGCGCCCCCCCCCGGTACAGCGACTTCCTTTTTTTCCAGCAGTGCCATCAGCGGGTCCGCCGGCTGCAACGGATAAATATCCAGCACCAGGCGGTGGCCGTATTCGCCGTAGGGCGGCAAGGTGAACATCTGCGGCTTGACCTCGCCCTTCATGTCCAGCACTACTCGTACCACGCCCGGCTTGTTGCGGGCGACGCGCACCAGCTTGATGTAAGGGTCATTCGCCGCGACCTTGGCGGCAAGCCCTTCCAGCGCGGCATTGACATCCACGCCTTCAAGGTCGATCACCAGACGATCGGGATTCTTGACCGCGAGAAACTGATATTTGACCGGGCTTGCGGATTCCAGCGTGACCCGCGTGTAATCTACCGCCGGCCAGACCCGCGCCGCGGTGATGACTATCCCGGCCTGCGCACTTGCCGCCGCGACCAGCAGAAATACGAAGACTATTTTAATTCCTGCAAGCATAGCCTACCCTTTTCGCTGCCCGCTTCAACCGTAACATCCCGGCCAGATTCCCGGATATCCAGGGAAATCCTGAGGTCTGGTGGGGGCAGCAGGCCGCCCGCCTTTTCCGGCCATTCGACGAGACACACCGAGTTTTCGTTGAAATATTCCCGAAAACCCGCTTCGTGCCACTCGTCCGGATCATTGAAGCGATAAAAATCAAAGTGAGATAAGTATAAGCTAGAAATCACATAAAAT
>JAUYEK010000004.1 GCA_030691435.1 Sulfuricella sp.
CCCCGCGCCGCTCCTACAGCGGTGTTTTGGCTCTAATGGATTATCTGGGTTAAAATCGTGTCATTGTACAGCCTTGACTCCAACGCCTTGAATATGGATAAATCCAGAATCGCCCATTGCATCGAAGTTCTGTGCCAGAGAGGCTGCAAGGAAGTTTCCCTGGTTATTCTCGCCCTGGAGCGAGGCGAGACCATGGCGGAGATGCAGGAACTCAACGAAGTCGAGCGCCAGGTGGTTCTGCATGAGCTCAAGTCCATCATGGCCGTCTATCGGGAAGGCGGCACCTGCTGGTAGGCAAGGGCTCGCTAATGGATAAGTGGGCATACACTTATCCATTAGCGAGCCCTTACTATTTCGGCCCGGGCCTGCGCCTGAACTCGAATCCGGCGATGCCTCTGACGATCTCGCTGTAGGGTAGCTCCTGCAGGCCGCCGAACCGCTCCTGCGCCTCCAGCACCAAACCACGAATATCCTCCACCCGTGCCTCCCCGGCCTGTTCCGACCGGAGCGCGGCCTGCAGCCCCAGCAGTCCGCCGCATTGCACTTTCACATACTTGGCATGGGGCAGCGCCGCATCGGCATGGGTCAGCTTGAGGGCGAATGCCGCGTTGTGCCGCAGCATCCCGACCAGTAACGAACAATCCTCCTGCGCCTGGGCGTCAAGGCAGTTCACGGTGTCCCGCTCCGCGATATTGACGCGCTTGGCTTCACGGCAAGTACACCGGCAGATCAGGATCGCCTTTTCGAACGGACAGGCGAGCGGGTTGGTCGCCCGGTAGGCATCCTGAAAAGCTCGCTCGTCCACGACGCCCACCCCTCCAGTTTCTTAATAATCTTCGCCGGTCACCGGTTCCGGCTCACGCACCTGGTTCAGCAGGTCTTCGGCTTGCAGTTCGTTCTCGGCGAAAATCACCTTGACGGTGTAATTATCGGTCTCTGCCATGCCGGTACGCACAGACTTGGCAAAAGTGCTGGCCTCCTTGAAATTGGGGAAGGAATCGATCTTCTCCAGCCGCTTGAAGGGGGGGGTGATTTTATAAACGAAATAAGGCATGTGACGCTCCTGATAGTGTCTTGAATAATAAACCCAGATAATCCATTAGAGCCAAAACACCGCTGTAGGAGCGGCGCTAGCCCCCTCTCTAACTCTCCCCCGCTCGCGGGGGAGAGGACGATCGCTCCCTCTCCCTTTGGGAGAGGGTTGGCCGCGATTTGCGGCCGCATTCGCGCCGAGGGCGGCGCTCCTACAGGCACGAACATTCCAATGGATAATCTGGGATAAATGAATTATAACGGGCCTGTAGCCGCAGGCAAGCCGATACGGTTCCTTGTGATATCCATGCTGCGTGGCAAGATTTCCTGTCCGAGGCATCCAGAACGGGTGGCGAACCGCCCGATCACTTTTCTTTGCGAACCCTTGCGGTTACCCAAGCGCCTTTACTCTGGATAGCGGCCTCGACCTGACCGCTGGCAACCTATCTACCCGCCAGTGAGCAATCGCCCACTTCCAGAAAGCATCCAGGTCAGCGTCTTTCAGCTCCTCCGGCGGCGCCTGGTTGAGGAATGCCAGCGCCTCGCACAATTGCGTCACCGGGTTGACTCGGCTTACCGCCGGCGCCAGCGTCTGCTTGCCAAGCTTTTCGCCGCGTTCATTCACTGCCACCGGCAGATGCAGGTAGGCCGGGGTAGGCAGACTCAATAATTGTTGCAGGTAGATCTGGCGCGGGGTGGAATCGAGCAGGTCGGCGCCGCGCACGACGTGAGTGATCGCTTGCTCGGCATCGTCCACCACCACCGCCAGCTGGTAGGCGAACAGGCCGTCGGCGCGGCGGACGACGAAGTCGCCCACCTCCGTTTCCAGGTTCTGGCTCACCCGACCTTGCAGCGCATCATCGAAGCGGAACGGACTACCAGGGTCAGTGTACACTCGCATCGCACGCGGGGCTCGACCTTCCGGCAAGCCGGCACGGCAAATGCCGGGGTAAACCGGGCCGTCGATACCGCTGATGGCGGAATCGGCGATCTCCTTGCGGGTGCAGGCGCATGGGTAGACTGCGCCGAGTTTTTCCATCTCGTCCAAAGCAGCGCGATAGGCCTCGTTGCGGGTACTCTGGACCATCACCTCCCCGTCCCAGTACAAGCCGAAGGCATCGAGCGTGCGCAGAATATCGTCCGCCGCACCAGGCACTGTGCGGGGCAGATCGAGGTCCTCCATCCGCACCAGCCACTCGCCGCCGCGACTGCGCGCTTCGAGAAAACTGCCGACCGCCGCGACCAGCGAGCCAAAATGCAGCGGCCCGGTCGGCGAGGGGGCGAAACGGCCACGATAGCGTGAAATAATGTTTTCTCCTGGCTTATTGAAACTCATGGGGATCGCTCCCATCCAATCATAACAAACAATAAACCTATAACAAGCAGTTCAGCCACGGATTAACACAGATATACACAGATTATCAATGAGTTAAGATTCCCACCTTAATCACCTTTTGTGTGAATCGCAAATCTTCAACAAGACATTGTTTTATCTGTGTTAATCCGTGTTCATCTGTGGATAAAAGCGGTTTTTAGGATAAACGGAGGCAACCATGATCACTATCCGCAAAGCCCATGAACGCGGCCATGCCGACCACGGCTGGCTTAATACATGGCATACATTCTCCTTCGCCGACTACCACGATCCCGAGCAGATGGGCTACTCCAGCCTGCGCGTCATCAACGATGACCGGGTGGCTCCAGGCGCCGGCTTTCCCACCCACCCCCACCGCGACATGGAAATCGTCACTTATGTCCTGTCTGGCGCGCTGGAACACAAGGACAGCATGGGCAACGGCACCGTCATCCGCCCCGGCGAGGTGCAGCGAATGAGCGCGGGTACCGGCATCCGGCACAGCGAGTTCAATGCCTCGCCCGGCGAGGGGGTGCATCTGCTGCAGATCTGGATCATGCCGGAGAAAAGCGGCATCACGCCGAGCTACGAGCAGAAGTTTTTCGATGCCGCCGAAAAGCTCGGCAGGCTGCGCCTGGTCGCCTCGCCAGACGGCAGCGAAGGCTCGGTGACCATACACCAGGATGCGAAATTGTACGCCGGCCTGATCGACCCCGATCACCCGACCGAGCATGCCCTGCCGCCGGGCCGCCGAGCCTACCTGCACGTGGCGCGCGGCGCGGCGCAGGTCAACGGCCTGTCCATGGAAGCCGGCGACGGCGCGCGCATCGAGGGCGAAAGCAAAATTCGTCTAGAATCTAACAGTTCGGCAGAAATATTGCTGTTCGATCTGGCCTGATAATACAAAAAGGAAACCACATGCCCGCCAATCTTTTCACCCCGCTGCAAATGGGG
>JAUYEK010000010.1 GCA_030691435.1 Sulfuricella sp.
AATCAAAAACGGTGCGGTGAAGGGTTTGACTTTCCGCCTCCCCCCACACCTCCTCACCCCTCACCAAATTAAAGGTTTATAGCGAAAAAACGATGAGATTAGACGAATTCCCGACAAGATTTCCCAAACTGCCCGGCGCCATGCCGATCTGGCACGGCACGGTGGATGCCGTTCAATTCCGCAGCCTGTGCGAGCAGGTCGCGCGCGGCGGCGGCAAGCTGGTCGCGCTGTGGGGCAGCGACGAGCTGACGCGCGATGCGGGGTATGCACTGCATGTCTCACTGGTCACCGCCATCGGCATGCTGTGCCTGACCCTGCCGCTGGGTTCGGAGCGTCCGGCCTATCCCGACATCAGCGATCTCTTCCCCGGCGCCAGCCGGATGCAGCGCGCCGCGGCCGACCTGCTCGGCCTGCACGCCACCGGCGCGGACGACCATCGCAAGTGGATACGTCACGGTTCCTGGCCAAGCAGCGTACACCCACTGCGCAAGAATTTCGACGGCAAGACCGTATTCCCGACCGAAACCGATGGCTATCCCTTCGTTACCGTCACCGGTGAGGGCGTCCATGAAATCCCGGTCGGCCCGGTCCATGCTGGCACCATCGAGCCGGGGCACTTCCGCTTTTCGATTATCGGCGACCGCGTGTTGCGCCTGGAAGAGCGGCATGGCTACAAGCACAAAGGCATCGAAAAACGCTTCGAGAGCATGAATCTGGAACAGGGCGCCAAGCTCGCCGGGCGTGTCAGCGGCGACAGCACCGTGGCCTATGCCTGGGCCTACGCCCAGGCGGTGGAAAGCGTCACCGGCGCCACGCCGCCGCCCCGCGCTGCGGCGCTGCGCGCCGTGCTGCTCGAGCTGGAGCGCATCCATAACCACCTCGGCGATTTGGGCTACCTCGGCAACGACGTGGCGCTGGCATTCGGCTTCGCCCAGTTCTGGATACTCAAGGAAGACATGCTGCGCCTGAACGGCGAGCTGTTCGGCCACCGCTACCTGATGGACAAAATCGTGCCCGGCGGCATCGCCTGCGACCTCGACGACAAGGGCCGCGAACGCATCCTGCAGGTGTTCAAGCATCTCGAACACGAAATCAACATCCTGAAAGATATTTACGACGAGCACGCCGGCACCCAGGATCGCTTCCTCACCACCGGACGGGTATCGCCCGACCTGGCTGCGCAACTGGGACTAACCGGTTTGCCGGGGCGGGCCAGCGGCCAGTCCTGGGATCTGCGCGCCCAGTTCCCCTGCGCACCCTATGATAGTCTCGACGTGCGCATGGCGACCCATCTCAACGGCGATGTCGCAGCCCGGGTCACGGTGCGTTTCGAGGAAGTGCTGGAATCAATGCGCTTGATCCGCCTGATCCTGGATCAGCTGCCGGCAGGAGAACTCCGCGCAAGCGTCGGCGATGCGCCGGAAAACGCGCTGGGGCTGGGCTGGGTGGAAGGCTGGCGCGGCGAAATTCTGATTGCGCTGCATACCGGCAAGAACAACGCGATCCATCGCCTGCACCCGCATGACCCGTCATGGCAGAACTGGCCGGTACTGGAGCACGCGATCATCGGCAACATCGTGCCGGATTTCCCGCTCATCAACAAATCGTTCAACTTGAGCTACACCGGGCAGGATTTATGAGTCAAGCTGAATCGGTGGGCACAAAAACGTGCCCACCCTACCTGTGAAAGCTGGAAACCATGTACCAGATCATCAAGCAAATACTGAAAACCGGCATCAAGACCGAAACGCCGCCCCAGCCCGACGATGCGCTGCGTGTGGAAGTCCAGAATTTGCAGGAACAAATCCTGCGGCACGTCGGCAGCGCCCTGGCCATCCGCCACGTCGATGCCGGCTCATGCAACGGCTGCGAGCTGGAAATCCACGCCCTCAACAACGCCTATTACAACATCGAAGGCCTGGGTATCCATTTCGTCGCCAGCCCGCGACACGCCGACATGCTGCTGGTGACCGGGCCGGTTTCGCGCCACATGGAAATTGCGCTCAAGCGCACCTACGACGCCACGCCAGAGCCCAAGCTGGTGGTCGCCGTCGGCGACTGCGGCTGTGACGGAGGCCTCTTCGGCGAGAGCTATGCCAGCTGCGGAAAAATTTCCAACGTAATCCCGGTCGATGTCGCCATTCCTGGCTGCCCCCCCACGCCGACCGCTCTCTTGCAAGGCATCCTCACCGCCGTGACAAGCAGCAAAACCCCCGGCACTTAGCCCGAACATTTCATAAAAATGGCTGCTTCCCTGTAGGAGCGGACACTCGCAAATCGCCTCACCAACTTCTTGCGTCAACGGATTATCCGGGTTGAAAAAATCAGCCGCCCACCCAGCCCGCAATGGTCAGCAACAGAAGCAAGACCAGCCACAGCACCACCGTGCGCCATACCAGGCTGACGGCGCTGTCCAGGTAGTCGGCATCGGCATCGTCGCCCAAGCCGAGCTCGGGCCGGAACTCGATGTTGCCGCCATAGTTCAGCGGTTCGCCCAGCTTGACGCCCAAGGCGCCCGCGCCGCTCGCCAGCACGATGCCGATGCCCTGCTGTGCCCAGGCCGACGCCTGGGAACGCCAGCAATATACGGCGTCCTCGAAATCGCCGACCACCGCAAAGCTGATGGCGCTCAGGCGCAACGGCACCCAGTCCATCAGATCGAAAGCCTGCGCGGAGAACTTGCCGAACTCGCCGAAATCGCGCTGGTCCAGGCCGCCCCATTTCTGGCTAAGGAGTTGGGACAGGCGATAGAGCACCGCGCCGGCAGGGCCGAGCACGACGAACCAGATAATGACGCCGAACAGATTTTTATGCGCGCAGGTCAGCGTTTGCTCGATACCAACTCGGGCGATTTCCGCTGCGCCAAGCTCGTCGGCCTGGCGCCCGTGCCACTGGGAAAGCAGGCGGCGCGCTTCGCCCAGATCAGCCACGCGCAATGCGGTCGCGACCCTCTCGGCTTGCCCGCCCAACTGCTTCAGGCTTAATAGCGGATACAGCACAACCGCGCTAAACGCCCAGGCCAGCAGAGAGTTGAGATAATGCAGTCCGCCATAAATGCCGACGACGACTACCGCCGGCAGCAACACCGCCAGTAGCCACGCCACCACGCCATGCACATTCTGGCCGGCATTGAAATGACGCTCGAGATAATTCGCGTAGCGGGTAAACAACAGGTTAACCGGGTTGCCGCCGCCCAGCGGTCGGAAATGTTCGAGCAGCAGGGCGGCAATCAGGGAAAACAGGCTCATGGGCACCTCTAAAAATCCAGATTTCATCCCAACTGCTGCGTTGCGGAAGAAATTTCTTGCTTACATATCAATTATATGCGGCGCGGCAAAATTTCTTCCGCGCCTTGCATACGATTCCGCATGGGCTTCAGTCCCCTTGTGGGGCATTTGGGCGAACTCCGAATTTTTAGAGGCGCCCATGGGCGTTCTCAGATATCCATTTCAACCGTCAAAGTACTATTCTGGTAAATTTCCAGTGTCGGCAGCTTGAGCTTCATGCCGTGTTCATCCAGGTATTTCAGCAGCGTCGCATAGGCCTTGCCGGCCGCCAGCCGGGGATGTGCCCGCAACTGCACAACGATCACTGGCCGGGCGGAAACATCCGCCAGCTTGAGCGGCTCGCGCACGCTGGCGCCGGCCTCCACCAGATAGCCGGTCTGCGCCTTCAGCATGGACTTGGTGGTAGAGCGCGGGTCATTCTGCATCAATGTTATCGCTGCGCCGTGGGCGACCCCCTGAGCCTGCAACGCCCGCAGCGCTTCCAGTTGCTTGTCGGGCAGTTTGACATAATCGCCGCTGTGCTCCAGGTAGGCGTAATGATAAGGGCCACGCACCAGATTTGTTTCAACCCTGGCGCTGGCAAAGCCTCCCACCCACCAGAAAATACCCACCAGCGGTGCGGCAAAAGCCAGCAGGAAATATAGCCAATTTTTCTTCAAGTCGAGATACCCCGTTCGAGCAAGTGTAAAGCGCGAAAATACCATAATCCGGCGCGCTTGTCCCAGATCAGATCAGAACAAGCCGATCAAAACAAGCGCCCTTCACCATTGCCCCTTCTCCCTCTGGGAGAAGGTTGGGATGAGGGTTGCCTCCCTCCGGTGGTTCCCTCTTCCCGCAAGCGGGAGAGGAGGCAAATGTGAAGGGCGCTGGCTATGATCGAGAAGGTTGGGATGAGAGTTACGCGCATGGCAAATCCCTGCAAAATCATCGTCGGGATATGGTAGCATCCCGATCAGCAAGCCGATAAAATCGCAGCAGTTCCACCGGAAGACCTATGCTGAAACATACCCTTATTTGTATTGCCCTGGTGCCTATCCTTGCGGGATGCTCGCCGGAACTGCCCAGGAGCATCTCCACCCCGAGCCCGAGGATCCCGTTCTTCGCGGCGCTCGGCGCCGGCGCCTACTACCTCTACAAGGACAACTGGACGCTGGAAGAAATCCAGGCCGGTGACGACAAATTCCGCATCACCCTGAAAAAGAACATGCTGCGGCAAGACGGCGACTCCGAGGCCGACATGCTTTTCAAGCGCCGTGCCGGGGAAATTGCTGCCGAACTGGGTTACGACGGCTACCGCATCATGGAATACAGCGAAGGCATCGAATCGGCCGCACTGGGTCCGCAACGGGTGGCGCATGGCGTGATCCAGTGCTACAAAGGTGCCACCACCGCAAAATGACGTCCCCTTGGGACGCTGCGGCGCCCCCATTCACCGGTCTACCTGCCGCCGCCGCTCAGCGCTCCCGGCGGGTGGACAGACAACCATTACGAATTTTTTTATGAAAACACCCGCCATTTCCGCCCGGCGCCTTCAAACTCAATGAGGAGCGATCGCTAATGGCGCGCGACCTTGCGGCCGATGTCAGCGGACGCGAAGTCTGGGCGTGGGCGATG
>JAUYEK010000023.1 GCA_030691435.1 Sulfuricella sp.
GCGTTCATCACGCCTTCCACATTGGCGATCAGGCGCTTGGCCGGAATCAGCGTCGGGTGGACGCGCAGCTCGATGCCTTGGTCGGTGCGCTTGGTGATGCCGAGCAGCTTGATGCGGTAGCCCAGTTCCTCGGCGTAGGAAATGTCTTCCTTGGTCAGCTTGCTGATACCCTCGGTGTAGGCCTTGTCGAACTGCATCGGGATGCCGAAGCCGATCGCCGCCATGATGGTGAGCTTGTGCGCGGCATCGACGCCCTCGATGTCGAAGGTCGGATCGGCCTCTGCGTAGCCGAGTTCCTGCGCCTGTTTAAGCACGGTATCGAAGGCCAGGCCCTTGTCGCGCATCTCGGTCAGGATGAAGTTGGTGGTGCCGTTGATGATGCCGGCGATCCACTCGATGCGGTTGGCGGTGAGGCCCTCGCGCAACGCCTTGATGATCGGGATGCCGCCTGCCACCGCCGCCTCGAAGGCCACCATCACGCCCTTGGCTTGCGCCGCCTGGAAGATTTCGTTGCCGTGCAGCGCCAGCAGCGCCTTGTTCGCCGTGACCACGTGCTTGCCGTTGGCGATCGCTTTCAGGATCAGGTCCTTGGCGAGCGTAGTGCCGCCGATCAGCTCGACGACGATATCGATGTCCGGGCTGTTCACCACCTCCATCGGATCAGCGGTGATTTCCAGCTCGGGGCCGGCGAGCTTCCGCGCCATTTCCAGGTCGCGATCCGCCGCCATCCTGATGCGAATTTCGCGCCCGGCGCGGCGGGTGATTTCCCCGGCATTGCGCCGCAATACCGTGAGGGTGCCGCCGCCGACGGTGCCCAAGCCTAACAAACCTACGTTGATGGGTTTCATGTTGATTTCTTTTATCTCAAATTTTAAATTCTAAAATCAGCCACGGATTAACACGGATAGAATGCGGCAATGGAATTGTTGCCGGTATGAAATCGTTTGTTTTTATCCGTGTAAATCTGTGTACATCCGTGGCTAAACTGTTTTTTATTAATCACGTCCCATGCCGCTTGCGGTAATGCTCCAGAAAGCGCGCGATGCGGCCGATGGCCTCGGTGAGGTCGTCCACGTTGGGCAGGAACACCACCCGGAAATGGTCGGTATGGGGCCAGTTGAAGCCGCTGCCCTGGACCAGCAAAACCTTCTCCTCGAGCAGCAGTTCGAGGATGAATTCCTGGTCATCGGCAATCGGGTACATCTTCGGGTCGAGGCGTGGAAACAAATACATTGCGCCCTGCGGCTTGACGCAGGAAACGCCGGGGATATCCGACAGCAGTTTCCAGGCCAGGTCGCGCTGCTTGGCGAGGCGCCCGCCGGGCGCGACCAGGTCGTAGATGCACTGGTATCCGCCGAGAGCGGTCTGCATGCCATACTGCGCCGGCACGTTAGAGCACAGGCGCATCGAGGCGAGCATGGTCAGCCCCTCGATATAGTCCTGGGCGTGGCGCTTCTCGCCCGATACCACCAGCCAGCCAGCGCGATAGCCGGCGGCGCGGTAGTTCTTCGACAGCCCGTTGAAGGTGATGAACAGCACATCGTCCGCCAGCGAGGCGATTGAAGTGTGGGTCGCGCCATCGTACAAGACCTTGTCGTAGATCTCGTCGGCGTAGACGATCAGCTGGTGCTGGCGGGCAATCTCGACGACCTCCTGCAGCAATTCCACCGGGTACAGAGCCCCGGTCGGGTTATTCGGGTTAATCAGAACAATCGCGCGGGTATTCGGCCCGATCTTGCCGCGGATGTCGTCCAGATCGGGCAACCAGCCAGCCTGCTCGTCGCAGATATAGTGGCGCGGCACACCGCCCGCCAGGGTCACCGCGGCGGTCCACAGCGGGTAGTCGGGAGTCGGCACCAGCACTTCATCGTCGGTATTCAACAGCGCCTGCATCGCCATCACGATCAGCTCGGACACGCCGTTGCCGATGTAGATGTCCTCCATCTGCACATCGCGGATCTTTTTTTCCTGGGTGTAATGCATGATCGCCTTGCGTGCGGGGAACAGCCCCTTGGAGTCGGAATAGCCGGAGGCATTGGGCAGGTTGTGGATCACGTCCTGGAGAATTTCTTC
>JAUYEK010000031.1 GCA_030691435.1 Sulfuricella sp.
CAAGGTCAATACCGAACAGGAACAAGCCCTGGCGCAACAGTTCGGCATTCGCAGCATTCCCACCCTGGCGCTGTTCAAGAACGGGGTTGAAGCAGACCGGGTCGCCGGGGCTCTCGATGCCGCGAATTTGAAAAGCTGGCTGATGCGACATTGATTCGGGTGGGCTGGAATTATTTGATTTAATTATTAGTTAGGGTTCTTCATGAGCGACGAGCAGCAGCAACCGACATTTTCCATCGAAAAAATTTACGTCAAGGATTTGTCCCTGGAAATTCCCCATGCGCCGATAATTTTTATGCAGCGCGAAACCCCGCAGATCGATGTACAGCTGCACAATCAGGGTGGGATGGTGGAAGAGGGTATCTATGAAATCGTGCTGACGGTCACTGTGACCGCCAAACTGGCCGAGGATAAAACGCTGTTTCTGGTGGAGGTTGCGCAGGCCGGGATTTTCCAGATCCGCAGCATCCCTCAGGACGACCTGGAGCCGATCCTCGGGATCACCTGCCCGAACATCCTGTTCCCCTACGTGCGCGAGACGATTTCGGATATGGTGTCGCGCGCCGGATTTCCGCCGGTGTTGCTGAACCCGGTCAATTTCGAGTCGATGTACCAGCAGCAGCGTACGCAGCAACCGGAAGCCGCTGCCGAAACGACTCACTGACCGTCATGATGGGCTGTTCGTTGAAGCGGTTTTTTCGCCTCGCCGGATTGGGCCTGCTGCTGTTTTTCGCCTTTTCGGGCGCGGTTCAGGCGCTGGATTACCATTCCATCGGCGTGGAGCGCGCCATTCTGTATGACGCCCCCTCGGTGCAGGCCAAGCGCCTGTTCGTGGTCGGCAAATATTATCCGGTGGAAATTATCGTCAACCTCGATCAGTGGGCCAAGGTGAGAGACAGTGCCGGCGCGCTCGCCTGGATCGAGAAGAAACACCTGAGCGATGCCCGCATGGTAATAGTGATCGCAGCCCGCGCAGATATTCGTCAATCTGCGAACCTCAATGCGCCGCTGGTGTTTCAGGCGGAGCGTGATGTCGCGTTGGAGTTGATCGAGTACGGCTCAGCCGGCTGGCTGAAAGTGCGCCACCGCGACGGCCAGATCGGCTTTGTCCTGGCTTCCCAGGTGTGGGGCGCATGAAGATCGCCGTGCTGGGTGCCGGCGCGTGGGGAACAGCGCTTGCCATCAGCCTCGCGGCACGCCATGAGGTGCGTCTGTGGACGCGCAATCCGGCGCAGTGTGCCGAGATGGCGGAAGAGCGCGTCAATCGGCGTTATCTGCCCGGATTTCCCTTTCCCGATGCCCTGCGGATCGAACTGAAACTGGAGCAGGCGCTCGATCAGGCCGATCTGGCCTTGGCAGTGGTGCCCACCGCGGGCTTCAGGCAGGTGGTGAGGCAGATCGCCGGACTGGGCGCGAAGATGCCGCTGGTCTGGGCATGCAAGGGCTTCGAAGCGGGAACGGCCAAGTTGCCGCACCAGGTGGTGGCGGAGGAATTGGGCGGCAAGGCGCAATGCGGGGTGCTGTCCGGACCGAGCTTTGCCCAGGAAGTGGCCAAGGGGTTGCCAACCGCGCTTACCCTGGCATCCCGCGACGAGCTTTTTGCTCACGCCATGGCACTGGAGTTGCACAGTCCCAGACTGCGGGTTTATTCAAGCCCGGATGTGGTTGGGGTCGAGGTAGGGGGTGCAGTCAAGAACGTCATGGCGATCGCGGCAGGTATCTCCGATGGCATGGGTTACGGCTACAACGCGCGCGCCGCCCTGATTACCCGCGGGCTGGCAGAAATCGGTCGGCTCGGTGTGGTCATGGGCGGCCGGCCGGAAACCTTCATGGGGCTGACCGGTGCCGGAGACTTGATTCTGACCTGCACCGGCGACCTGTCGCGCAACCGCACAGTGGGCTTGCGGCTGGCCAGGGGCGAGAAGCTTGAGGCAATCCTCGGCGACCTCGGCCATATCGCCGAAGGGGTCAATAGCGCGGCCGAGGTACTGCGCCTTGCCCAGAATATGGATGTGGAGATGCCGATTACCCGCGCAGTGTGCCAGGTGCTCTTTGAGGGGCTGCCGCCGGGCAAGGCGGTGGAGGCCTTGCTCAACCGCGAAC
>JAUYEK010000035.1 GCA_030691435.1 Sulfuricella sp.
GGCGTGTCTTGCTATAATGACCTGCAGCGCGCGCTGGAAGCCGAAGCGGGAGGCGCTGACTACGTCGCCTTCGGCAGCTTCTTCGCTTCACCGACCAAACCCGGCGCAATGGCGGCGCCCTTGAGCCTGTTGCATGAAGCCAAGCAATGCCTGCAAATTCCGGTCGTTGCCATCGGCGGCATCACCGCGGACAACGCCGCCACGCTGGTCGGGGCCGGCGCCGATGCCGTGGCGGTAATCTCCGCGCTGTTCGACAGCGACGACATCCGGGCCGCCGCCACCCGCTTCGCCGTGTTATTCGAGAAACCAACCCACCATACTTTGCACTAAGGCAACGACTTATGACCTCACGCAACCAGCAGCTTTTCGAGAAATCACTCCAGTTCATCCCCGGCGGCGTCAACTCGCCGGTGCGGGCTTTCGGCTCGGTCGGCGGCACGCCGCTGTTTTTCAAGCGCGGCGCGGGCGCCACCGTCTGGGACGAGGACGGCCGGGCGTATATCGATTACGTCGGCTCCTGGGGGCCGATGATCCTCGGCCACGCCCACCCCGAGGTAATCAAGGCGGTGCAGGAAACCGCCGCCAACGGCCTGAGCTTCGGCGCGCCCACCGCGCTCGAGCTGGAGATGGCGGAAACCCTGTGCTCGCTCTTGCCCGGCATGGATCAGGTGCGCCTGGTCAGCTCCGGCACCGAGGCCACCATGAGCGCCATCCGCCTGGCGCGCGGCTACACCAACCGCGCCAAAATCATTAAATTCGAAGGCTGCTACCACGGTCACGCCGATTCGCTGCTGGTGAAGGCCGGCTCCGGCGCGCTCACCTTCGGCCAGCCCAGCTCCGGCGGGGTGCCGGCGGAAACTGCGGCGCACACCCTGGTGCTGGCCTACAACGACCCGCTCGCACTGGCGGAAACCTTCCAGCAAATCGGCGACGAAATCGCCGCAGTGATCGTCGAGCCGGTCGCGGGCAACATGAATCTGGTCGCGCCCAGGCCGGAATTTCTCAAGGCGCTGCGCGAGCTGTGTACCCGGCACGGCAGCGTGCTGATTTTCGACGAAGTGATGACCGGCTTCCGCGTCGGGCCGAAATGCGCCCAGGGGCTGTTCGGCATCGTTCCCGACCTGACCACGCTCGGCAAGGTCATCGGCGGCGGCATGCCGCTCGGCGCCTTCGGCGGCCGACGCGACATCATGCAGAAGCTCGCTCCGCTCGGCCCCGTCTACCAGGCCGGCACGCTGTCCGGCAATCCGGTGGCGGTGGCCGCCGGGCTCGCCACGCTCAGGCTGGTGCAGGCACCGGGCTTCTACGACAAGCTGGCAGCGGCAACCCGCAAGCTGACCGAGGGCCTGACTGCGGCTGCGAAGGAGCGCGGGATCGTTTTTTCGGCGCAATCCATCGGCGGCATGTTCGGCCTCTACTTCCGCTCTGCGCCGCCCACCAGCTACGCCGAAGTGATGGAGTGCGACAAGGCCGCCTTCAACCGGTTCTTCCACGCCATGCTGGGAAAAGGCGTCTATCTCGCCCCCTCGGCGTTCGAGGCGGGCTTCGTTTCCGCCGCCCACAGCGCGGAGGATATCGACAAGACCATACAGGCGGCGCGCGAGGTCTTCGCCCAGATGGCAAGCTGAAGCACCCCGGTCTATGGCATTTTCCTTTGAATTTCGATAGTATTAAACTTAGTCTAAATTGAGGAACATGCCATGCGCCCGGCCCAACTTGCCACCATCCTGGATCGCGAATTCCTGAGCGCCAGGGAAGGCCACCATACGCCTGTCATGCTGTGGGGTCCTCCCGGCGTGGGCAAATCGCAAATCATCGCCCAGGTCGCGGCGCGCCACGGGGCGCCGATGATCGACATCCGCCTGTCGCAAATGGAGCCCTCCGATCTGCGCGGCATCCCGTTCAGGATCGAAGATCGCGTCGAGTGGGCGGTGCCGGCGATGCTGCCCGACGCCGAGCGGCATGGCGCCTGCGGCATCCTGTTCCTGGACGAAATCACCTCGGCGCCGCCCAGCGTTTCCGCCGCCGCCTACCAGTTGATTCTCGACCGCCGTCTGGGCGCGTACGAAGTGCCCGAGGGCTGGGCGATTTTCGCCGCCGGCAACCGCCAGGGCGACCGCGGCGTCACCTCTTCCATGTCGGCGCCGCTGGCCAACCGCTTTTCCCATTTCGAGGTCGAGGCCAACCTCGACGACTGGGTGGCCTGGGCCTACGCCAACAACATCGACGAGCGCCTGATCGGCTTTCTGCGCTTCCGCCCCGAGCTGCTGTTCGATTTCGATCCGGCGCACAACCCGGTCGCCTTCCCCAGCCCGCGCTCGTGGGAGTTTGCCCACCGCGCGCTGCAAAAGTTCGGCGACCACCCCGAGCTGCTGCTGCCGACATTACAGGCCTGCGTCGGGCCGGCAGCCGGGCTGGAACTCAACGCTTTCATCGAAAACCTCGACCGCATGCCGGACCTGGACGCCATCCTGCGCGGCGAACAGGTGCCCGTGCCGCGCGAGGTGGATCTCCAGTACGCCGTCGCCTCGGCCCTGGTAGGCCGCGCCATCCGCGCCAAAGGCAGCCCCGACGCACGCGAAATCCATGGTCACATCCTGGATTATGCCGGTCGCTTCCCGTTGCGCGAGATGGGCATCATGCTGGTTTCCGACATGCACCGCGCCATCGGCCAGCCTTTGTTCGCCGTGCCGCAGTTTTCCAAGTGGGCGAATGCCGTCGCCGATTTGATGCTGTATGAAATGTGATTGGCCACAAAAAGGCACAAGAAGCACAAAAAAGACGGGGGCTTTTTTGCGAATTTTGTGCCTTTTCGTGGCTATCTTCTGACTACCCATGACTGACACGGACATCGAAACCAAGCTCGCCGCCGCCCGCACCCGGCTGATTCTGGACAAGCCGTTCCTCGGCGCCCTGGCGTTGCGCCTGCCGATGGTCGCCGCCAATCCAAAGTGGTGCCCGACCACCGCCACCGACGCCCGCAGCTTTTACTACAACCCGGATTACATCGACGCCTTAAGCCTGGAGCAGACCCAGTTCGTGCTGGCCCACGAGGCCCTGCACTGCGCGCTGTCCCATTTCGCGCGACGCCAGCACCGGGTCAAATTCCGCTGGGACGTCGCCTGCGACCATGCCATCAATCCCCTGCTGGTCAAGGACGGCCTCAAGCCGCCGCCCGGCGCGCTGGTGCTGGACAGCTTCGAGGGCATGACGGCGGAGGAGATCTACCCCTACATCGACGAAAACAACACCGACCAGCCGATGGACAAGCACGTCTATGACGGCGAAGACAGCCAGAGCAGCGGCCAGCAGCAGGGGGACGAACAGCGCGAGGGCGGCCAGGGACAGGCGCCACGGCAGGATGAAGCGGAGTCGGGCGGCAGCCCGGAAGGCGCGCAGCAGGCCCGGCAGGATAGCCGGAGCGGCGCGCCCGAGCCCCGCCCCCTGACGGCTGGCGAGCGGGAAGCCCTTGCCGCGCAATGGCAGCAGCGCCTTGCCGGCGCGGCCCAGCAGGCGCAACAGGCCGGCAAGCTGGGCGGGCTGCTGGCGCGCATGGTGGGCGAGCTGTTGCAGCCGAAACTACCCTGGCGCATGCTGCTGGCGCGCTACATGACCCAAATCGCGCGCGACGATTACAGCTATATGCGCCCTTCGCGGCGCGAAGGGCAGATGATCCTGCCCTCTTTGCGCAGCGAACAGGCCGACATCGTGGTCGCACTCGACACCAGCGGCTCGGTCAGCAGCGAGGAGCTGAACGAATTCCTCGCCGAGGTCAACACGCTCAAGGGCCAGCTGCG
>JAUYEK010000054.1 GCA_030691435.1 Sulfuricella sp.
TCAGCAGGTCGAGATCGAGATTGCGCATGTCGAGGCTGGCCAGCAGGCGCGGCGCACGGCCAAAAGGCTCATGCAGCGAGAGGTCTTTGACCACTGCCGTACCGTCGAACACCTTGAACAACAAGGCGCCATCCACCTTGAGATTGCCGCCGCCATAGCTGACTGCGGGAATGATGCCGGCCAGCGTGCCATGCATGAGCGGCAGCTTCAATGCCTCGCTGAAACGCTCCATCGAAACGGGCGCCAGGCCGCCGCTGAAGCGCCACTGCCAAGCGCCATCGCTGCGGCTGGCAGTGAAGCCATCGAGGTTAAGCCTGCCATCGAGCAGCGGGATGGAAACGTCGGGCGTGCTGAACTGCCAGCCCCGCATCGTCAGCGGCACCCGTGTCTCGCCCAGCGCCATGCGCAAAACCTCGCCGCTCCGGAGGCTAATATCCGCCTGGCGCTCTTCTGTGTTTGACCAGGGGATACGGGCATTCACGCCATGCAGCGCGAAGCGCTGCTCCTCGTCGACGAATTCGGCAGCGCGCAGGCTCAGGTCGAAGTCGGTGGTCGCGCCGTCGCGGTAGCGCCATGCCAGATCGGCGCCGCCCTTGGCCTGCAGCTTGGCGAAGGCGGTTTTTTCCAGGAAAGGTTTGAGCAGAACCTGATACAGCCCGGCCACGTCGATGCCCGCCGCCTTGAGATCGAAATCCGCCAGACCCCGGCGCGCCCCATCCCACGCGCCGGAAAACTGCGCCTCCCCCACTCCCGCCAGCCACAGGCTGCCCTGGCTGACGCGCAACAAGCCCGCTTCCAGGCTGCCCTGCCCGACAAAACGATGCCCGCCATCGGCAAAATATAACGGTTGCCAGAAGGCCTCGCCGGATTTCCAGTCCACCTCTCCCCGCCATAGCCAGCCGCTTTTCCGACGCGATGCAGAGCATCGCACCCCGCCACCGATTTTCTCGCCGGCATGCAGTCCGCTGGCATCGGCAAAAGCAAGGCCCTTGAACACCGCATCGGCGGTGACGCTTTCCAGCCCAGTACGGCCACCGTCCAGGCTGATGCCGCCGCTCCACGTTCCGGCAGTGGGTCGAATGCCGCCCTGCGGCAGGAACCCGGCCAGCCGCGCGACTTGGCCGTTGCGGGCCTCTACCCGGACGTTCCAGCCAGGCTTTCCCCATTGCGCACCAAGCTGCCAGGTCTCGCCACGAGGAAAGTCCAGGGTCAGCGCCAGCTTTTTTGACTGCTGCCGATAAACGAAACGTACCGGCAATTTTTCACCCATATCCAGTTCGCCCTGATCGCAACGTATCTCGCCATTATTCCATTGAGTCTTTACGCAGGTCAGGCGCACCTTGCGCCATGTCCGATCGCGCAGGGAAAGCTCTCCGATGCGCGCCTCGAAATGGGAAAAATTCGGCCCGTCCAGCGTGGCGCTAATGGTCTTGGCGTGAAACGCGGGTGAAGAGATGTCGTCGATGCTCAGCGTGATTTGCCCGGCCTGAACAACGGGAGAAAGCAGCGCGAACAGGGTCAAGGCACGGACAGCCTGCGCCCATGGCCAGGAAGACTTTATGCTGAAAACGGCTATTTTCCACAGATTAACACAGATTAACCCAGATAAAACAACATGTTGCACTAGCCAATCATTCATCTGGAAGGTACTTGAGAAGAGAAAGTTAATTCATTGATAATCTGTGTACATCTGTGTTAATCCGTGGCTGAACTGCTTTTTATAGCTTCATTGCCGTGGAATCAGGCCGGGAACACGCCGGTGGACAGGTAGCGGTCTCCCCGGTCGCAGACAATGGACACGATGACTGCGTTTTCGGTTTCCGCCGACACCCTGAGCGCGGCCGCCAATGCGCCGCCGGACGAGATGCCGGCGAAGATACCTTCCTCCGCAGCCAGACGGCGCGTGATTTCCTCGGCTTCCTGCTGGCCGACTTCGATCAGCCGGTCTACCCGCTTGAAATCGCAGATTTTCGGCAGATAGGCCAGAGGCCACTTGCGGATGCCGGGAATCTGCGAGCCTTCGCTGGGCTGCACGCCGACGATCTGGATGTTCGGGTTCTGTTCCTTGAGGTAACGCGAGCAGCCCATGATGGTGCCGGTGGTGCCCATGCTGCTGACGAAATGGGTGATTTTTCCCTGCGTGTCGCGCCAGATTTCCGGGCCGGTTCCCTCGTAATGCGATTGCGGATTGTCCGGATTGGAAAACTGGTCGAGGATGATCCCCCGGCCCTCGTCGCGCATCCGGTTGGCGGTATCGATCGCCGCTTCCATGCTGCCTGCCTTCGGCGTCAGCACGATTTCCGCGCCGAAGGCGCGCATCACCTGGCGCCGCTCCACGCTCATGTGCTCCGGCATCACCAGCACCATTTTGTA
>JAUYEK010000059.1 GCA_030691435.1 Sulfuricella sp.
CCCCGACAAGGCGCGCGAATTCCACGACGAAACCCTGCCCAAGGATTCGGCCAAGGTCGCCCATTTCTGCTCCATGTGCGGCCCGCAGTTCTGCTCCATGAAAATATCCCAGGACGTGCGCGACTACGCCGCTGCACAAGGAGTTGCGGAAAACGAGGCGCTAGAGAAGGGGATGCAGGAAAAAGCGGTGGAATTCGTGAAGCAGGGCAGCGAGATTTATCGTAAAGCCTGAATGACGCACAAAGCCACTAATGGGCGCCTCTAAAAATCCAGAGTTCGCCCAAATGCAAGGCGCGGAAAAAATTTCGCAGCGCGGCATATGGTTGATATGTAAGCAAGAAATTTTTTCCGCAACGCAGCAGTTGGGATGAAATCTGGATTTTTAGAGGCGCCCTAATGCTTTTCAGCGGCAGCCGCAGGGGCCTTCAGGGTGAAGATGGCCCCCGCGCTGCCGTTTCTGACCTCAATGCCCCCTCCCATGTTTTTCATGATCATTTTTGACATATAAAGCCCAATCCCCGTGCCGCTGTCTTTGGACGTGAAATAGGGGTCAAAAATTTTAGGGATAATTTCATCGGCAATACCGCCGCCATTATCGGAAACCTCGACCAGGCAGTGCCCGCCGTCCGAGAACACCCTAATCGCCACCCGGCCTTGCGCCACCCGTTTCTGCTGAATCGCATCCTTGGCATTGTTGAGAAGATTCAAGAGCGCCTGCGAAAATTCGTTTGGATAACCGTTGACGCTGACATCCTGCATCTCTTCACAGCAGATTTCGATATTTTGATGCTTGAAACCGGACTGAACCAGGGCAACCGCATCCGCCACCGCCTTAACCAGGCTGAAGTGGGTTTTTTCGCGGTTGGGGCGGAAAAACCCGCGGAAATCGTCGATTGTGCTCGACATCTTGTCGATCAAGCGATAGCCGTGCTGCATCAGCTCTTCCATACCCTGTTTATCCGGCTCGTCGCGATCGATCTCGTCCTTGATATTGGCAAGCACCAAACTCAGCGCACTCAAGGGCTGGCGCCATTGATGGGCGATATTGTTGACCATCTCCCCCATCGCAGCCAGGCGCGACTGCTGGATCAGCAAATGGTCTTTGTCCCGGTTTTTCGCCAGCGCCTCGGCAATGCGCTGGGACAGGGTTTCGTTCAGTTCCTTCAGCGCACGCTCGACTTCGACTCGCTCGGTGATGTCCTGGCCCAGCGAAGCGACCCCGATCACCCGCCCTTGTTCGTCGACCAGCGGCGTGTTGTACCATTCGCACACGATGCTCCGCCCATCCTTGGTGAGATTGGCATTGGTGCGGAGCACACTCCCCTTTTTCGCCAGTAGTTCCTGCCACACTTCGTCCACGAAAGGGCGGGTGCCTGCGGGCAGAATAAACTCGGCAGGATGCTTCCCCATGGCCTCGTCGCGACTGAAGCCGAAGATTTTCTGGGCGGACGGATTCCAGTCAACCACCCGCATATCGACATCCAGCTCTATCGCCGCCAAGGGGGTTTGTTGCACGTGCAAGGCCAGCCGCTGCCGGGATTGGCGTATCGTTTCCTCGGCGGAGCGCCGTTCCAGCACCTCGTCCTGCAATTGCCGGTTGATTCCCTCCAGGCGGCTTTTGGCCAGGTTAAGATCGGTGACCAGCTCCAGGTTCTCGAACCGCAACAGCAACGACTCCTTGATCGTGGCATGGACGCGACCGGAAGCCACCCACATGATGGCGGTGAAGGCGGTCGCCATCAATCCCATGAAAACATGCAAGGTCCCGCCAAAAACCAGCATGCGCAAGACAAAAGGCACGACTGCCGGCAGCATGAACAACAGGTAGGCGCGCGGGAGCGACGATAGCGTTGCGATGCCGCCGGCCACCATGCCGCCGAGCACGAAGCCGAGCAGTATTTGGTGGACGTCGCTGTGCGCCGGGAACAACCAGAGCCCGGCGGCACCCCACAAGACCCCGGACAAGAATGCGCCCGCCCGAAAACGTCCGCCCCAGAAATCCGCCGCCGCGGCATCCGCCGCATTACTCCGATAATGAAGCAGCGTCAGATATCGCCAAACAGTCAGCGCCCCCAGCGCCGCCAGCCACACGCCGATGCGAAACGGCGGAATCACGCCCCAAAGCGCAATACCGACCAAGGGCGCATTGACGACACTCGCCAGCAGCCCCGCGGGAAGCTGGGCATAAGCGAGCTTGATCTGCTCGGCGTTCAGCGCGGCAGAAAATCTTGCCCGACCCTCCGGCAAGGCGGCGTCATGAACAGGGAGGGATGCCGATTTGGTATTTGAAGCCATGCGCGATATTTAAGGCAGCGTATTTTATGACGGTTTAGACATGGTTATTGTCATATAATAACGCTTTTCGGGGGGGGAAACATGAAACCACGATGGTTGGCCGCATTGATCCTGGGCGCCGCCGTCGGCAACGCCGCAGCATCCGGCTTCGCCTTGATGGAGCAAAACGCCGACGGACTGGGCAATGCCTACGCCGGCGGCGCGGCCAGCGCCGAAAACGCCAGCACGGTCTTCTTCAACCCCGCCGGACTGACGCGGCTTGACGGCAATCAGTGGGTCGCCTCCCTTCATGTCATCAGCCCCACCACCCGGTTCACCGACCGCAACTCGACCACCGCCGGCGCGCCCCTGACCGGAAGCGACGGCGGCAACGCCGGCAACCTGGCCCTCATCCCCAATTTCTTCTTTTCGCATGCGCTCGACGACCGCACCCGCTTCGGTTTCGGCGTCAACACGCCGTTCGGGCTGGGAACCGATTACCAGGAGGGATGGAAAGGCCGCTACCAGGCGTTGAAATCCGATCTGCAAACGCTCAATCTCAATCCCTCCCTGGCCTACCAGGTGAACGACGCCTGGTCGGTCGGCGGCGGACTCAATCTGCAATACGCCAAGGCGGAACTCTCCAGCGCCGTGGATTTCGGCACCATTTGCGCCGGGTCGCCATTAGCCGCCGCCTGCGCCGCTTCCGGCATCCTGCCGCAAAAAGCCGACGGCACGACGAAAATGTCCGGCGACAGTTGGGCCTGGGGTTACAACCTGGGCGTGATCTATGCGCCGACCGCCGACACCCGCTATGGCATGGCCTATCGTTCGCACATCGACCATAAAGTGAAAGGCGACATCAAGTTCGGCAAGCCCGCCACCCTGCCGGCGGCATTGGCGAATTCTCTCCGGTTCAGCGATACCGCCGCCAAAGCCGACCTCAACCTGCCGGACAGCCTTTCCATCAGCGCCTTCCATCAGGTCAACAACCGCTGGGCGGTAATGGCCGACCTGACACTGACCGGCTGGAGCCGCTTCAACGAAATCCGCATCCGCCCCGATAACGGCGCGCCGGATAACGTGACGCCGGAAAACTGGCACGACACCTACCGCGTAGCCCTTGGTACGCTTTACCGTCAAAGCGAGGCATGGTCCTTCAGGTTTGGCGCGGCTTTCGACCAGTCCCCGGTTTCCGACCAGTACCGTACCGCGCGAATGCCGGACGCCGACCGCACCTGGCTGGCATTCGGCGCGCAATACCGACCGTCGAAAAACAGCCATTTGGATGTTGGCTACACCCATGTCTTCAGCAAGGACGTCGGCATCAACCTCGCCTCGACCACGGGCGGAAACCTGGTCGGCAGCTACCAAAACCATTCCGATATATTGAGTGGCCAATACAGCAAGACGTTTTAAACTCCCGCCCGCGCTCCGCGGGTGGGGGGGGATGGTACAATGCATCCCTTTCAACCGGAAAGCGCGCATTTGGACCTCCTTCTGCTTTTCAAAGCCCTGATTCTCGGCATCGTCGAGGGTCTCACCGAGTTTCTGCCGGTTTCCAGCACCGGCCACTTGATCCTGGTGGGCGACCTGCTCGATTTCAACGACGAAAAAGGCAAAATGTTCGAGGTCGTCATCCAGTTCGGGGCAATTCTTGCAGTTTGCTGGGAATATCGCGCCCGGCTTGGCGCCGTTGCTGCTGGTCTGCAGGCGGGCAAAGAAGAGGCGCGCCGTTTTGTCCTCAATCTGCTGGTCGCCTTCATGCCCGCAGCGGCACTCGGCCTGCTGTTCGCCAGCAAGATCAAGCTTTACCTGTTCAAGCCAGTACCGGTGGCACTCGCCTTCATTGTCGGGGGGCTGTTGATCCTGTGGGCGGAGCGGCGCAAGCACGTCATCCGGATTCAGGAGGTCGATGAAATGACCTGGCGCGATGCGTTGAAGATCGGACTGGCGCAGTCGCTGGCGCTGATTCCTGGCACCTCGCGCTCGGGCGCGACCATCATCGGCGGGCTGTTCTTCGGCTTGAGCCGCAAGGCGGCCACCGAGTTTTCCTTTTTCCTGGCCATTCCCACCCTGTTTGCCGCTTCCGCTTACGAGCTGGTGAAATACCGTCACCTCTTGAGCGCAGACGACATCGGCATGTTCGTGGTCGGCGGCGCGGCATCTTTCATCAGCGCCTTTCTGGCGGTGCGCGGGCTGCTACGCTACATTTCGCGCCATGACTTCAGCGCGTTTGCGTACTATCGAATTATTTTCGGCGGGGTGGTACTGGTGACAGCCTATACCGGTCTGGTGAGCTGGTCAGTGGGATAGCCCCCCTCCAGAGGAAGGAGTTCCGGCATTCCTTGTCAGACAGTTTTCTTGAGGAAACCGGCGATGCGGCCCAGCAACTCGTCTTCCTGGAAAGGTTTGCCCAGGTAGGCGTTGACGCCCAGTTCCATGGCGTAGTTACGGTGCTTTTCCGCAGTGCGCGAGGTGATGATGATGATCGGGATATGCGCAGTTTGCGGGTCGCTGCGCACGTTCCTGGTCAATTCGAAGCCGTCCATGCGCGGCATTTCGATATCCACCAGCATCACGTCCGGCAGAATCTCCTGCAAGTGCTGCAGGGCGTCCACGCCATCCTTGGCGGTCACCACCTGGTAGCCTTCCTTCGCCAGCAGGCGGGTGGTGATCTTGCGCACCGTCAGCGAATCGTCGACCACCATGATGGTCGGTGCGACGGTTTCCACTCTTGGCGCCGCAGGCGGCGCCGCGCCGGTGGCGGGAATCTGCATGGCGATGCGCTGCGCCAGCGGAACCGGGTTGATGATCAGCGCGACCCGGCCATTGCCCAGCACCGTCGCCCCGGCAATACCGGGCACACGGGCAAGCTGCGGCCCGATATTCTTGATCACGATTTCCTGGTTGCCCAGAACCTCATCCACTTGCACCGCGACACGCTGGCTGCCGCTCCTGAGCAGCAGCGTCATGGCGTAGCGGTGCGTCTCCGGCACCTGCTCCAGGTCGCCCAGGAGCCGCGGCAGATAGAACAGCGGATAGCGGTTGTTCTGCCACTCGATCTCGCCTTTCCGCTGAATCTCCTCCAGCCCGGCTGATTTGAACTCCTTGACCTGCTCCACCATCGCCGACGGCAGGGCATAAATTTTTTCGCCGGAACGCACCAGCACGGCCTGCGCTACGGCAAGGGTAAGCGGTAAATAGATGCTGAAGGCTGCCCCGCCGTGCTCTCCGGACGCCGCCTCGACACGCCCGCCGAGACCGGCGATCTCGCTGCGCACCACATCCAGGCCAACACCGCGCCCGGCAACCTGGGTCACTTCCTGGGCGGTGGAAAATCCGGGCTCGAAGATCATGTCGACCAGACGCGCCGGCGCGATATCGCCATCGGCGGGAAGCTTGCCCAGCTTAACCGCATGGCTGCGGATACCCTCCAGATCGAAACCGGCGCCATCGTCGCTCAGGGTCAGCACGATTTCGTTGCCTTCCTGGCGCGCCTCGATGCGGATAGCCCCGGTTTCCGGCTTGCCGGCCCGGATCCTGTCTGCCGCGCTTTCCACGCCATGAGCCAGGGAATTGCGCAGCAGGTGTTCGAACGGCGCCGTCATTTTTTCCAGCACGCTCCGATCCAGCTCCACTTCTCCGCCCTTGAGCTCCAGGTTCGCCTTTTTGTCCAGTTCCCTGGCGGTTTGCCGCACGATGCGGTGGAGCCGGTCGGCAATGCTGGATAGCGGCACCATGCGGATGTGCATCAGCTCCTGCTGCAATTCACGGTTCTGCCGTGCCTGCTGCAGCAGCGCGGCATCGGCTTCGCCCAGACTTTTCAGCAGGCTCTGCTGCACCGTGGCAACGTCGTTGACGCTCTCGGCCAGGAAGCGGGTCAACTCCTGAAAACGGGTAAATCGGTCGAACTCGAGCGGATCGAACGCCTCGGCGATGCCGCCGGTCTGATTGGCCTGGGACTGCATCCGGCTTTCTGCCTGGATTTCAATCTCGCGCACCTGGTTGCGCAGGCGGATGACGTTTTCGGTCAACTCCAGCAGCGACTGCTTGAAGCCCAGCATCTCGCCTTCGACGCGGGAGCGCGCGATGCTGATCTCGCCCGCCTCGTTGACCAGCCTGTCCAGAACATCGGCACGCACCCGCAAATGTTGCCCCACAAGGGGACTCCGATCCGCTATGGGCTGAAGCCCATGCGGAATCGTATGCGCGCCGGGTTTTACCGCTGATGCCAGCGGCTGGACATCCGGTTGATCCGCTGCGATTTCCTTGGCAATTGGAACCTCCGGCCCAGCCTGCAGGCGATCCAGCAAGTCGCCGATCTTGTCGAAATAGGTGAAGAGCTCATCGAACAGGGAGGCAGCCGAAACCCCTGCCTCCATTGAATCAACCACCCGGGTTTCCATGTTGTGCACCAGGTCGCCCAGCCGCAACGCACCGGCCATACGGGCGCTGCCCTTGAAGGTGTGCAGCGATCTCTGCAGATCCTGAGGCGCTTGCCGGTCCGCGGGTTTTTCCTGCCAGGCACGTACCTGAGTACCCACCAGCGGATACAGGTCCTGCGCTTCCTCCAGAAACAGGGGCAGGATATCCCGATCGATGTCGTCGCGGGATGCCGGCATCGGCACCTCGAACGCCGCTGTCCGAACCGCTTCGGCTCGCCTCTCCACCGCGGGGAATGAGGCCATTGCCTTCACGGCTTCGGCTGGCTGCTCAACGTGGGCTGCCGCGCGCTCCGCCAGAGCCGATGCTGCGGCCTTTTCGCCGTCCGCGCGCGCTTTCTTGACCAACGCTTGCAGCGAGCGCACTACCTGCTTTGCCGGTTTCGGCATTTTTCGTTCTTCGACCGCCTGCACCATCTTGTTCAGCGCGATGACGGCGTCACCGGTCACTTTGACCTGCTTGCCATTAGCCGGCTGCGGATGCTCCAGCATTTCCCTGAGCCATTCCTCCAGCTCAAAACTGAGCTCGGCCGGCGCCGGGATTCCCACCGTGCGGGAAATGCCGCACAGGGTATGGGCGGCGCGCATGAAACCTTCCCTGATTGGCAGTTCCGGCTGATCTTCCAGACGCGCCAGTTCTTCCCGCAGAACCGCAACCCGCTGCTTGGCCTCGCCCATGAAAATGTCGAAAAGCGCGCTCGGCAGGGTGACATCGCCAATCACGATCTCGGTTTCCGGCAACGGCTCAGGCGCTATCTCTTCCGCCCCCAGATCAAGGGCCACTAGCCCCTCAATGGCAGGCGCCTCTATTTCAACTACAGCCGCCAGAGGTTCTTCAGCGGCAGGCGCAAGCATTTCGGCAGCCACCTCTTCGATGAAATCGAAATCCATAACCGGCAAACCGATTCCCTCGACCGGCTCGACGGCATCCGCCACAGCCTCTTCAAGCAGCGGCTCGAAGGTAAGCGGCTCTTCCACGACAGGCGCGCCGATTTCGGCAGCAATCTCCTCAATGACATCGAAGCTGGGCAGGCTGATTTCTTCGATTGGCTCAGCAAACCCCTCCGCGACGGAAGCAGGCGTTGCACTGGCCTGCGGCGCAACCGCAGCCATTTCCTCACCGCTCTTTAACTGCTCCGCCATAGCGATCAGGGCATCGGCCTCGACCACCACCGCGCCTGTGCTTTGCAGTTGCCCCACCCATCGCTCGAACGCTGCGCACGCCTGCCCGATAAAATTCAGCAGGGCGGGAGTGGCGGCCCTCTCATCCTGCAGCCATTTGTTTATCACCTGCTCGACCGCCCAGGCGACCTCCCCCAGATCGGTCAGGCCGACCATGCGTCCACTGCCTTTCAGGGTGTGGAAGCCGCGCCGGATCGTGGTTAGCGCCTCGCGGTCGCCAGGCTGCTCATGGCTGGCGTGCAGATTCACGCTGATGGTAGCCAATACCTCGGCCACCTCTTCCAGGTAAGTCTCGAGCAATTCGGCGTCGATCGCTTCCTCGGAGGCATCCAGCAATCGTTCGGTTTCTTGCGAGGGCGCCACGGGCGCCTTGGTCTCGGCCAGGGCGGCAACCGCGCCCGCCAGCCCGGCAGCCGGCGCTTCCTGCTCTTCATCGAGCAGGCGCCGCGCGGTTGTGGCTTGTTCCTTCAGCTCCGCATCGGCCACCAGCTCGGCGTCCTGAGCCAGACCGGACAGCGATTTTTCCAGCTTCTGACGCGCCGCCAAATCTTCGGGATTAGCCTGCCACTCCTGGAAGTTTTCCTGCGCCAGATGTTTTTGTGAATCCAGACTGGCTTCGATGCTTTCTTCCGCAAGGGTTTCCTCGACCTCTTCCTGCGGAACAACCGTTTTCCCTTCCGGCTCGCCCGTCAGGCGAGACAGGGCCCGGCTAATAATATTTTCCGCATCCGCGCGACCATGCCGGACTTCTTCGATGTAAAAACCCAGGCTGCTCAAGCCTTCAGCCACCCCCTCCAGCTCCTGTGGGATCGGCTCATAAGCCGGATCGGCAAAACGCAGGATGCTGGCATGGCAGATGCCAAGCAGCTTGCCCGCCTTGCCAAGGTCGAGAATGGTCAGGGCGCCGGAAATCTGCTTCAGGGCAGATTCGAGAGAGGGAATGCCCTCCCGCTTGGTCGTATCCCTGAAGAACGCATCCAGCACTTCCTCAATCCGCCGCAGATTGGCCTGAATTTCATGCGCCACCTGGGCCAGCAGGAGTTTTTCCTGGGCTTTGCGGCTGATCT
>JAUYEK010000062.1 GCA_030691435.1 Sulfuricella sp.
CCATGGCCATCTCCATCCGCAGGAAAGGATTGGAGGTGGCCAGCATGAACAGCAGGAAACCGAAGCTGACCAGCCCCATCACGCCGACCACCCGCGCCATCATGTCCTCGGGCAGATGGCGGCTGAACAGGGTCACCGCCACGGTCCACAAGGCGAGAATAAAGGTCCACAACAGCATCGAGCCTTCATGCGAGCCCCAGGTGGCGGTGAAGCGGTAAATTTCGGGAAGGCGGGAATGGGAATTCCGGGTCACGTTCATGACTGAAAAATCGTTGGTCAGAAACGAATAGGCCAGACATCCAAAGGCGATGGCGACGAAAAGAAACTGGGCGCGAGCGGCCGGCTAGGCGACCGCCATCCACGCCGGATTGTTGCGCGCGGCGCCCACCAGCGGCAGGATGCCTTGGACAAGCGCCAGCAGCAACGCCAGGATTAACGAGAAATGGCCGAGTTCTGGAATCATTGTTTTCCTTGGGGAGGGACTAGCGTTTTCTGGGCTTTTTGCGCCTGTTCCAGCGCGCTGGCCGCTTCGGGCGGCATATAGTTTTCGTCGTGCTTGGCCAGCACCTGCTGTGCGACAAACACGCCATCGCTGTTCAAGCGGCCTTCCGCCACCACGCCTTTGCCTTCCTTGAACAAGTCCGGCAACAGTCCAGTGTAAGTAACCGAAATGGTTTGCGCCGTATCGGTGATGCGGAAATGCGCCGTCACGCCGTCTTTCTCACGGCGCAGGCTGCCGTCCTCGACCAGTCCGCCCACCCGGAAAGAACGGTCGCGCGGCGCCTCGCCCTTGACCACTTGCGTCGGGCTGAAGAAAAACACCAGGTTGCTGTTGAAAGCGTTGAGCACCAGCGCGGCTACCGCGCCCAAGGCGGCCACCGCGATGGCGACCAATAACAGTTTCTTATGCCGCGATTTCATCGTTACCTATATCCTATAAAAACGGTACACCGCATTAACCCCGTTCGTGGTGAGCTTGTCGAACCACACACACCCTTCGACAAGCTCAGGGCGAACGGTTGGTGGGGAGGGCGCAGGGTTGAGTTTTTAAGATTCTTCCTTCTCGACCTTGCCATATTTCACAGTACGTTTTGCCAGCGTCAACGCCTTTTGCCGGTGCGACCTCAACAGCAGGAGTTCACCAACAATCAGGGCGGCGGTCACGGCATAGGAGCCCCACACGTAAAAGGCGTAGCCCCCCATGTGAAAAAATTCAGACCAGCTATTCCAGTTCATACCTTGGCCTCCACCATTTGCGCCACCCACTGACTATTCTTTTCGCGCTCCAGGATGATGCTGCGCGCCCGCGACAACGCCGCTGCGATGGCGTACATCCATGCGGCTAGGGCCATCACCAGCATGCCCACGAGCATGATGGTGGCCATGCTCGGCGCTTTCGTCATGCTCACCGAAGCGCCCTGATGCAGGGTGTTCCACCATCTGACGGAAAAATAAATGATCGGCACGTTGACCACGCCCACCAGCGCGATCAGCGCGCCGGCACGGTCGGCACGGCGCGGGTCGTCGATCGCCGCCTGCAGCGCCATGAAGCCGAGATACAGGAAAAACAGGATCAGCTCTGAAGTCAGGCGCGCATCCCACACCCACCATGCGCCCCAGGTCGGCTTGCCCCACAGCGCCCCCGTCCACAGCGACACGAAAGTCAGCATGGCGCCGGTAGGCGCGAGCGCACTCATCATCATGAACGACAGACGCGTGTTGAAAGCCAGCCCGAGCGCCGCCCAGAAGGCCATCACCACGT
>JAUYEK010000066.1 GCA_030691435.1 Sulfuricella sp.
GCGTGGGCACAAAGACGGTGCCCACCCTACGGCTGAGAAAGATAATGTAATGATCCATTTCAATCACGTTTCAAAGACTTTCAAGCGCAACCAGGTTCTCGATAATATCGACCTGAAGATTGAGCTTGGCGAACGGATCGCCCTGGTCGGCTCCAACGGCGCCGGAAAAACCACGCTTATCCGCTGTCTGCTTGGCGAGTACGTTTACGCTGGCGAGGTCACGGTGAACGGGCTGGTGCCACGGCGCGAGCGCACCAAGGTGCTGCAAAAGATCGGCTTTGTGCCTCAGCTCCCGCCGCCTCTGAAAATGCCTGTCGGCCAGTTGGTCGGTTTTGCCGCTTCGCTGTGCAACAGCGAGCGGAAGCGTATGGAAGACGTTGCCCAGCGTCTCGGCCTCGATCTCGGCAAGATTGCCCGCCTGCCCTTCGTCAAGCTGTCCGGCGGCATGAAGCAGAAACTCCTGATCTCCATTGCCATGGGGCGCGACACCAATATCCTGGTGATGGACGAACCGGCGGCCAACCTCGACCCCGATGCCCGCCACATCTTTTTCGAATTGCTGGCGGAACGGCTGCAAAATACCTCCATGCTGATTTCCAGCCACCGCCTGGACGAGGTGGCGCCCCTGGTCAACCGCGTGCTGGAAATGGACCGCGGCAAGGTGGTGCTGGACGACCGGGTGGCGGAAGATTCCTCGCTTTCCGGCAAGCTGGCCTGCCGCCTGACGCTGCGCCGTCCCGAGGCGGCCATCGCCAAGGCGCTGTCGGGCTGGAGCTTCCGCGATGCCGGCAACGGCACCGAGTGGGAGGGCATGATTGCCGGCCCGGACCGGCTGCGCTTCCTGGGCGTGCTGTCGCGTTATGTCGGGCTGCTGACCAAAATTTCCCTGGATGAAACTGAGCGGAGCGCGGAACAATGATGCGCCTGCTGGCAAGAATAACTCTGCTGGGCGCGATGGCGTTGCTCCTTGCCGCCTGCTCGCGCGCGCCGGAAACCGGCCCGGTCGAGGTCAAGTGGGACCGCGATACCTGCAAGCGCTGCAGCATGGCAATCAGCGACCGGCATTACGCCGTCGAGGTGCGCGGCGGGCCGAAAAACCAGGTGTTCAAGTTCGACGACATCGGCTGTGCCGTCCACTGGCTCAAGGGTCAGCCTTGGGGCAACGAGCCGGCCACGGAAATCTGGGTGACCGATTTCCGCAGCGGCAAGTGGCTGGATGCCCGCGCCGCCCATTATGTCGCCGGCAAGGCCACGCCGATGGCTTATGGTTTCGGCGCCTCCGGCGAAGCGTTGCCGGGCAGCATCGGCTTTGAGGAGGTCAGGAAGCAGTTGCTGGCGAAGGACAAGTAAAATTGGGAAAAGATATTCTTTCCACGGATTAACACAGATTTACACGGATAAAAGCGAGGCACGAAAGTAGGCAGGCCTATCCGGTGGGTGGAGTTATTCGCCGAAATTGATTTGCTTTTAATCTGTGTCTATCCGTGTGAATCCGTGGCTAACCATTTTTTCAAAACAAAACTTTTTAAGAACAAAACATGAAACATCTCTGGCTCACCGCAAAACTCGACATCGTGGAATCCCTGCGCGCGCGCTGGTTCATGATTTACTCCCTGGTGTTTGGCGGCATCGTCGCGCTGCT
>JAUYEK010000212.1 GCA_030691435.1 Sulfuricella sp.
CAGAAAAAACCTTGTCCGCGGAAGACAAGCCGCAACGCCAGATCGCCGCAGTGCGCGGCATCACACCCGGGCAACCGGCACCGATAGTGGCCGAGGACAAAACCAAGCAAACCTGGTTTGGCAAGGTCAGAGCATGGCTGCAAGGCTTAGGTAGCGCTCAGCCGAAAGAAGAAGTCAAGCCCAAGGCGCGTCCAGCGAGAAGCGACAAGCGCCGCGAACCGCGTGGCGAAGGTCGCGAAGGCAAGCGTGACCGGGATGCGGAGCGGGGTGAACCGCGCCGCGCCGAACGCGGGGAAGGTCGTGGCGGGCAAAAGCCGCGCGCGCCCGGTCAGCCGCAAGCAAAGAGGGAAAAGGAGTTGGTCGCCCCTCAGGCAACTGCACCGGCAACAACTGAGAAGACAGGCGAAACCGAAGCCCAGGAGCCCAGGAGCCGACGCGGACGCCGCGGCGGGCGGCGTGAGCGCGGGGAACGCACAGAGCGTCCGGAAGGGCCGCGCAATCTTCCTGAAAGCACCGAAGCTTCAAGCGAGAAAGCGCCTGAAGCTGCTGCTCCAGAGATGGCAAGCACGAGAGTCGAAAAAGTAGAAGCCGCACCTGAGAAAGTGTCCGAAACCTCTCTGCCCGTAATCGTTCAGGAGCCTGCTGCGGTTTCTGTAGCGCCTTCCGAGCCATCCAAGCCGATTTATGCGGAACCTGTTTCTGTTGCCCCGACCGACATCGTGCCGGTTGTTGCCCCGACCGAAAGCAAGCCGCGAGCTCCACGTCGCCGCGCCCCGCAAGCCGCGCCGGATGATCAAATCACTTCCAGCGGATTGATCATGGTGGAAACCAGCCCCGATAAAATCAAGGCGGTTGTAGAAGAAGCCGTAGCCAACGCACCGGAACGGGTACGACCGCGCCGTGCGCCACGCCCAAAAATCGTGGAAGAAAGCGCACCGCTGGTCCAGGTCGAAACGCAGCACAAGTAAACTCGCCCTAGCAGCCTGTCGGGAAGCTGCTTCGCAGCTTCCCGATGGATCGTGCCATCTCGCGTTACCCTTTTGCGATCTTTTTTGCCAGAATTTCTTCCAGCAAGCCGGACGCAGCATCCTCTGCCATATTCAGAACTTTCTCAAACCCCTGATTCCCCCCATAGTAAGGGTCGGGTACCTCGCGTTCGCTGAATCCCCTGCTGAACTCCATGAATAGCTTGAGTTTGCGCTGCTCGTGCGGCGGACAGACTTGGAACAGATTGGCCAGGTTTTCCCTGTCCATCGCCAGAATATAATCGAATTCGTGAAAATCCATGGCGTCAACCTGCCGCCCGCGCAGGCCGCCCAGGTCATAACCTCGTTGCAGCGCGGCCTGCTGGGCTCTCCTGTCGGGCGCCGCGCCGATGTGGTAATCATGGGTACCTGCCGAGTCGATAATGATATTGTCGGTCTGACCCGTCTCAGAGACTTGATGGCGAAACACCCCTTCTGCGGTCGGAGATCGGCAGATATTGCCCATGCAGACGAATAACACACTAATCTTCTTCATTTCGTTCCATACCAATGTCGAGATAAAATAAATTTAAGCTTTAGGAATCACCTAGTAAATCCTGAAATAGGATATATTATGCATCATGATTCCGTTAACCAATTGAGCAAGAACCTGAAAAATGCCTCCCAAGGACACTTCCCACTTCGTTAATGTCGATCAATTGCAGCCCGGGATTTATATTTATCTCGACCTTCATTGGGTGGACCATCCATTCGGCTTCAACAGCTTCAAGATCAAATCGCAGAATCAGATTCAGACTCTAAAACAGCTTAAACTGACCAAAGTACGCTATGACCCAGACAAGAGCGACGCCCAGCCTCTTCCCAAGGCGCTACAGGACACTAGCAGCAATCCGCCCGCAGAAAGCGATCCATTCAGTCAGGAAGAAAAACAGGCTATTCAAGCCAAACACGCGCGTATTGAACGCCTAAAACAGCAGCGCGAAATCTTTGCTCTCGTTGAAAAGCAATTCATCAAAGCCGCCGGCACCGCCAAAAAAGTTACCAACAACTTGCTTGTGCGTACCCAGGAAAGCATAGACGAAGCCAACCAGTTGGTGCAGCAGATGATGGATATCTTCCTGTCCGATCGTGACGTCGCCATACATGTGATGAATGATAAGATTGGCATGGAGGAGACGTACGTTCACGCTCTCAATGTCACCGTGCTGTCCTTGATAGTGGCCAAGGACATGAAACTTTCCCCGGAAGAGATCAAGTTATTGGGTCTAGGCGCATTGTTCCATGACATCGGCAAGAAGGAAATCCCTAGCCAGGTGGTACTGAAAATCGACCCGCTTACCAAGGCAGAGCGTGAATTCCTGCGGATGCACTGCGAGTACGGCGTCAATATAGCAAAGAAAGTGGGATTCCCTCCGCCGGTCATGGAGATCATCTACCAGCACCATGAATGCCATGATGGTAGCGGCTATCCACGCGGGCTGCGCGGGGATCAAATTTCCACCCTGTCCCAAATCGTCGCTATCGTCAATGCCTACGACAACCTTTGCAATCATACCGATATTGCCAACTCGCTGACGCCCCATGAAGCACTGTCACTCATGTTTGCCCAGCAACGCGCAAAATTTGCGCCTGTGCCGCTCAATGTTTTTATTCACAGCCTGGGCGTGTACCCTCCAGGTACAGTAGTCAAGTTGTCGAATGAGGTACTGGCTATCGTTACCTCGGTGAATGCCTCCAGACCGCTCAAACCCATAGTGCTGATTTATGACCCGCAAATCCCAAAAAGCGAAGCCATGTTGATTGATCTCGAAATGGAGCCTGACATCAATATCAGCAAGGCGATGCGCCCTGCCCAGCTGCCGCGGGAAGTCTATGATTACCTCTCGCCAAGGAAGCGCATCACTTATTATTTCGATTCACCGCAAACGAGCTCCAAAGCTCCATTCAAGCAATAATGCAGTCACAAAATTCCTCGTTGTGGAAACTACTGCTTGACCCGGTCGGGGAACTCATACTGCTGGTTGATCCTGCCACGTTAAAAATCGCCGATGCCAACCTTACCGCCTGCAGGCGGCTTGGTTACACTATGGAGCAACTGTTTCAACAGCGAATCACCGACATTGAATGCGCCCTAACGGACCTTTTTTTCTGGGACGAGGTGCAACAGGGACGACCCTCTGATTTGGTCGCAGTGGATGGCTTGTACCGCTGTTTCGACGGCTCGATTCTGCCTGTAACTAAAACTGTCCACACTATCAGCCAAGCCGGAAAGACCTGGCTTGTAATCCGTGCCGACGACCAACGCCTCCAGAAAAAGGTAGAGGATGAACTGGCACAAACCGCCTCGCTACTACGCGCCACGCTGGAAGCCACTATCGACGGCATTTTGGTAATCGACCGTGGCGGCAACATCGTTAATATGAACCGGCGGTTTTCGGAACTTTGGCATATCCCTGAAGAACTGCTGACTGAGAGAAACGATAAAAAGGTTCTCAACTTCATTGCGTCCCAGGTTAGCGATCCTGCCACCTACCAGGATCGACTCGACGCCATTTCCTTCAGCCCGGATGACGGGTCTTTCGATATTCTGGAGTTGACCGATGAACGTGTGTTCGAGCGAAAATCCCGGCCACAGCAACTGGGGGATCATATTGTCGGTCGCGTATACAGCTTTACTGATGTCACCGCCCGTAACCAGGCGGAGCAGGCATTGATCGTCGCGCGCAACTATGCCATATCGGCCAACCAGGCTAAAAGTGAATTTCTGGCAAACATGAGCCACGAAATCCGCACGCCCATGAACGCCATTCTGGGAATGGCGGAACTGCTGAGCGAGACCCCTCTTACCCCCGAGCAACGCAAGTATGTAGAAGTGTTCCAGAACGCCGGCAATAATTTGCTGGCGCTGATCAACGACATCCTGGACCTTTCCAAGGTCGAAACCAGACAGTTCAATCTGGATAAACAGGATTTTTCTCTGCGCCAAGAGTTACACAAACAGATGGATCTTCTCTCCGATCGCGCCCATAGCAAAGGTCTAGAGATCGTTCTCGACATCAAGCCTGGAGTTCCCACCTTCGTCCATGGTGACGCCAACCGCCTGTGCCAATGCATCACCAACCTGGTGGGCAACGCAATCAAATTCACCGACCACGGCAGTATCGCAATCACAGCGCAGCCTGTGACGGATGAACCCGACGTGCTTTTGTTTTCTGTCGCCGATACCGGCATCGGCATTCCCGTGGAGAAACAGGCGAACATTTTTGAGGCATTCGTCCAGGCTGACGGCAAAATCACTCGAAAATACGGCGGCACCGGTCTAGGACTGGCCATCACTCAGCGCCTGGTGGAATTGATGGGCGGCCAAATTTGGCTGAACAGCCTGGAAGGCAAAGGCTCCACCTTTTACTTCACCGCCTCCCTGCCCACAATAACCACACCGGAAAAAACGGCCGACACAGTAGCTCCGTCCGGCAAAACAAACCTTCCAAAAGGCGGGGCACGCCCCCTGTCTATCTTGCTGGCTGAAGACAACCCAGAAAATGTGCTGCTAATCCAAGCCATGCTCAAGCATACGCCACACCAACTGGATATTGCGGAGAATGGCCAAGTTGCCGTTAACAAGTTTTGTGACGGGAAGTACGATTTAGTACTGATGGATGTGCAAATGCCCAAAATGGATGGCTACGCCGCCACCTCTGAAATTCGTCGTTTGGAGGGAATCAAAGCGCTTGCTCCGACTCCGATTTTTACCCTCACCGCCCATGCCTTGAAAGACGATGAGAAAAGAAGCCTGGAAGCCGGTTGCAATGGCCACCTCACCAAACCGATAAGAAAAACGGTTCTGCTCGATGTGCTGAACTCACTTCAAAAATAAGCATGATAGAATAAACCCAGATAATCCATTAGAGCCAAAACACCGCTGTAGGAGCGGCGCCCTCGCCGCGATTTGCGGCCGCATTCGCGCCGAGGGCGGCGCTCCTACAGGTACGAACATTTCAACGATTATCATTGATCCTATAAAAAGCAGTTAAGCCACGGATTAACACGGGTTTACACAGATTATCAATGAGTTGCTGCTCTCGTCCTAATCACCTTTTGGGTGAGAGGAAAATTCTCGACAATACATTGTTTTATCTGTGTTAATCCGTGTTTATTTGTGGATAAAAGAGGTTTTTAGGATAAAACAAAATGTTGTATTAGTTTGGCGGCTCACCCATCTGGTTTTGGTTCTCAGTTTGTAGCTATTTGAATCTGTTCGTGCTTTTCGTGAATTTCGTGGACAAATACTTTTTCCAGGATAAACCGCCATGACCACCATCCATCAAGAAGATTTCATCGCCAGCGTTGCCGATGCGCTGCAATACATTTCCTATTATCATCCGCTCGACTTCATCAAGGCGCTGGGTAAAGCCTACGAACGGGAACAGTCGCCTGCCGCCCGCGATGCCATCGCCCAGATACTCACCAACTCGCGCATGAGCGCACAGGGGCACCGACCGATTTGCCAAGATACCGGCATCGTGGTGGCCTTCGTCAAGGTTGGCATGGATGTGCGCTGGGACGCCACCATGGGCGTTGGCGACATGATCAACGAAGGCGTGCGCCGCGCCTACGCGGATCCCGACAACGTGCTGCGCGCCTCGGTGGTGGCCGACCCCGCCGGTGCGCGCAAGAACACTCGCGACAACACCCCGGCGGTGATCCATTACGAGATCGTCCCCGGCGACAAGGTCGAAGTGACCGTGGCTGCCAAGGGCGGCGGCTCGGAGAATAAATCCAAATTTACCATCCTAAACCCCTCGGACAGCCTGGTCGACTGGGTGCTGAAGACCGTCCCCACCATGGGTGCGGGCTGGTGCCCGCCGGGAATGCTGGGCATAGGGCTTGGCGGCACGGCCGAGAAGGCTATGCTGCTTGCCAAGGAGGCGTTGATGGAGCCGATTGACATCCACGATCTGCAAGCGCGCGGGGCCAGCAACCGGGTGGAAGAGCTGCGCCTGGAACTGTTCGAGAAGGTCAATGCGCTGGGCATCGGCGCTCAAGGACTGGGTGGCCTCACCACTGTGCTGGACATCAAGATCAAGGACTACCCGACCCATGCCGCCGGCCTGCCGGTCGCGATGATCCCCAACTGCGCCGCCACCCGCCACATCCACTTCACCCTCGACGGTAGCGGCCCAGCCGTGCTGACGCCGCCCAATCTGGACGAATGGCCGAAAGTCGAATGGCAACCCGCCGCAGACTCGCGCCGTGTCAACCTCGACACCGTCACGCGGGAAGAAATCGCCCGCTTTCAACCGGGCGAGACACTGTTGTTATCCGGCAAGCTACTCACCGGACGCGATGCCGCCCACAAGCGCATCGCCGACATGTTGGCGCGCGGCGAATCATTGCCGGTGGATTTTACCAACCGCTTCATTTACTACGTTGGCCCGGTCGATCCGGTACGCGACGAGGTGATGGGCCCGGCCGGCCCCACCACGGCGACGCGCATGGACAAATTCACCGACATGATGCTGGAAAAGACCGGCCTGATCGGCATGATAGGCAAAGCCGAGCGCGGCCCGGTCGCGATTGAAAGTATCAAGCGGCATAAAGCCGTTTACCTGATGGCGGTTGGTGGCGCGGCCTACCTGGTATCCAAGGCGATCAAGGCATCCAGGGTGCTGGCCTTCGCCGACTTGGGGATGGAAGCCATCTACGAATTTACGGTGCAAGACATGCCGGTTACCGTAGCGGTGGACACCAGCGGTACGTCAGTGCATGAAACCGGGCCGGCGGAATGGCGCGTGAAGATCGGCAAGATTCCAGTAATCAAATCCTGACCGCAGTTCGCAGGGGCTAGCGCTTTCTGATCAGCCAGCAGCGATGAATTTTCTTGTTGCGGAAGTCTTCAGGGACGGTCTGACTGGAAATTTCCTTAAAATTTTTCGTTGCCAGCGCTGCTTCGTCGAGCTGGAAGCTGCGCTGGTTGGTTGAGAAGAACAGTTCGCCGCTTTCCGGCAAAAGTTTCAGGCACTGGTTGATAAGTCGGGCATGGTCGCGTTGCACGTCGAGCACTCCGCTCATTTTCTTGGAATTCGAGAAGGTGGGCGGATCCATGACGATCAGGCCGTAATGTTCCCCTCGCTTTACTTCATCGTCCAGGAAAGCGAACACGTCGGCGCGCACCAGTTCGTGCTGCTCCAAATTCATGCCGTTTAGCTCGAAGTTGCGACGCGCCCAATCCTGGTAGGTGTTGGACAGATCCACGGTGGTGGAACGGATGGCTCCGCCCGCTGCGGCGTAGACCGTGAAACTGCCGGTATAGGCGAACAGATTGAGAAAGCGCCTGCCGGCGGCTTTCTCCTGAACCATGCGCCGGGTGTTGCGGTGGTCGAGAAACAGACCGGTGTCGAGATATTCTTCCAGATTGACGATAAACCGGTGGCCGCCTTCGTGCACGACAAAATCCTCGCCCCGGGCACCGGTTTTTTCGTACTGCATCAGGCCGCGCTGACGCCGCCTTTGCTTGAAGGAAATAGAGGAAAGAGGCAGTGCCAGCACTTCGCTCGTTGCGGCGCGCACGCTTTCCACCCAGAGCTCATGCTCCTCCTCACCGATTTGCCAGCCGGTGTCGAATTC
>JAUYEK010000067.1 GCA_030691435.1 Sulfuricella sp.
GGGATGCATCATCGGCGTTTCCACTTCGAGGTAGCCGCGTTCCACCAGGAAGTTGCGTATCGTCTGGATGATTTTCGAGCGCACCAGAAAGGTTTTGCGCGTTTCCTCATTGGTGATCAGGTCGAGGTAGCGCTGGCGATATTTCGCTTCCTGGTCGGTGAGGCCGTGGAATTTCTCCGGCAGCGGACGCAGGGATTTGGTCAGCAGGCGCAGTTCTGTGACGCGCACCGAAAGCTCGCCCTTGTTGGTCTTGAACAGGGAGCCTTTGGCGGCGATGATGTCGCCCATGTCCCAGTGCTTGAAAGCCTCGTGGGTCGCTGCGCTGACGCCTTCGTCGTTGATGTAGAACTGGATGCGGCCGCTCATGTCCTGCACCGTGGCAAAGCTGGCCTTGCCCATGACGCGCTTGAGCATCATGCGGCCGGCGACGGCGACGCTGACATTTTCCGCTTCCAGCGTTTCCTTGTCCTTGCCGCCATGAATAGCCAGCAATTCACCCGCCGTATCCGTGCGGTCGAAGTCGTTGGGGAAGGCGATGCCTTGCTCGCGCAGTTTTTTTAGCTTGTCGCGGCGCTCGGCGATGAGCTGGTTTTCATCCTGGGGGAGGGATGCGTTTTCTTGTTCATTCATTTGGTCAAACTCCCTGTTTCAAACTGGCGCTGATGAAGTCGTCGAGGAGGTCGCCGTCGAGCACCCCCTGGGTGTTGCCGACCTCGTAATTGGTGCGCAAATCCTTGATGCGCGACTGGTCGAGCACGTAGGAGCGGATCTGGTGGCCCCAGCCGATGTCGGTCTTGGTGTCTTCCATCGCCTGCTTTTCCTCGTTGCGCTTCCTGAGTTCCAGCTCATACAGGCGGGCCTTCAGCATCGACATGGCCTCGGCGCGGTTCTTGTGCTGCGAGCGGTCGTTCTGGCACTGCACCACGACGTTGGTCGGCAGGTGGGTGATGCGGATCGCCGAATCGGTCTTGTTGATGTGCTGGCCGCCCGCGCCGGATGCGCGGAAGGTGTCGATGCGCAGATCGGCCGGGTTGATCTCGACCTCGATGGAGTCGTCCACTTCGGGGTAGACGAACACGCTGGAAAACGAGGTATGACGGCGGTTGCCGGAGTCGAACGGGGATTTGCGCACCAGGCGGTGGACGCCGGTTTCGGTGCGCAGGTAGCCGAACGCGTAATCGCCGCTGATCTTGAGCGTGGCGCTTTTGAGCCCTGCCACCTCGCCTGCGGATTCCTCCAGGATTTCCACCTTGAAGCCCTTGCGCTCGCAGTAACGCACGTACATCCGCATCAGCATCGAGGCCCAGTCCTGCGCTTCGGTGCCGCCGGAGCCGGACTGGATGTCGATGAAGCAGTTGTTGGGGTCCATCGGGTGGGAGAACATGCGGCGAAATTCCATTTCCGCCACGGTTTTCTCCAGCGCTTCCGCATCCGCCGCAACGCTCTCCAGAGTGGCGTCGTCGCCTTCTTCCTTCGCCATCTCGAACAGGTCGGCGCTGTCGTGCAGGCTCCGGTCGAGTTTCGTCAGCGTATCGACGATCCCTTCCAGGGTGCGGCGTTCCTTGCCCAGCTCCTGGGCGCGCTTGGCGTCATCCCAGACCGTCGGATTTTCCAGCAGCTGGACGACTTCGGTCAGGCGTTCCTGTTTGGTATCGTAGTCAAAGATACCTCCGCAGGTCGGTGGCCCGTACGGAAAGGTTTTCGAGCCGGTTGGCGATGGCGTTGAGTTGTTCGGCTTCCATGATTCGTTGCTCGTGTGGGTCAAAGCGGGGAATTATACATGGGAGGGCAGGCGAGGGGCTATGGGTGAGAGGGGGTGGGGGTTGTTGGGAGTGGAAATGTTCTGAAGCGGGTGTTCAACGTCCAGAACTAAGGATTTTTGCTTGACACAACAGGTATTAGGCCATAAATTTCATCAATCAGGGAAAAACCCGGTTCAGGGAGAAAACAACATGTTGAAACTTAAACACCAGGTCGCCATTGCCTGCCTGCTGCTGCCCGTTTCATTGGCTTGGGCTGCGCCCGCAGACGATATCCGCGCCTTGCTGGAACAAAACAAACCCAAGGAGGCTTACCAGTTGGGACGAGGGCACCTTGATCGACTGGGTGATCCTGCTTTTGATTTCTTTTACGGTATCGCGGCCATGGATGCCGGACACCCCGGTGAGGGCGTTCTGGCTCTGGAGCGCTACATTCTGGTGTTTCCCGACAACGGCGATGCCCGGTTCCAGCTGGCCCGCGGCTACTTCATACTGGGCGAGGATCAGCGCGCACGCGATGAATTCGAGGCATTGGCACCCGTTGCCAAGGGCGACCAGAAAATTGCTATGGAACGCTTCCTGGACGCCATCCGGGCACGGGAATCCCGTTACCAGCCCACGGCCAGGTTCCATCTGGAGGCGGGCCTGGGATTCGATTCCAATATCAACGCGGGCCTGAGCGAGGGCGCCACCCCGCAGGTGCCCGGTCTGGGCGCCCTGCCGGCAGTTTCCTCCAGCTCTGTTTCCGCCAAGGAACGGGACTCTTTCATGACCCTGGGTGCGGGGGTTCAGGGCACTCTGCCCGTGGCTCCAGGCCTTGCCTTGTTTGGCGCGGTCGGATTCGATGCCCGCCAGTACCAGGGGGGCAACAGCGACATGTTCGACCAAATGAGCCTGGGCGCCACCGGCGGCGTATCCTACCTGAAGGACAAAAACCTCTTCAAGGCCGGCGGCTCTCTCTCCCAGAGCTGGGTGGATGACCAGCGCTACGTTTCAAGCCATGGCGTCAACGGTGAATGGCACCACCAGTTTGATCAGTTCAACCGCTTCTCCCTGGGAGCCCAATGGGCGCGTTTCAATTACGAAGACATGTTCGTATTTCTGACCAAGGACAAGACCGGCGGCCCCGTGTTCAGCCAAACCTCGGTGCGCGACTCCGACTTCACCGGCGTCTCCGGCGCCTGGTCCCATGCTTTCGCACTGTCCTACCAACCTGTATTCACCCTGTCCGGCAACTATGGCGAAGAACGCAATCAGCGTAACCGCGCCGACTTGTCCCGCGATATTTACGGCGCCCGCGCTACGCTGGCTTTAACTCCCGCGCCGCGCTGGGGCGCGGGGATAGGCGTTGGCTACCAGGAAAGCAAATACCAGGATCGCTTCACGGCGGGCAGCGAAAACCGGCACGACAAATCCTGGAGTGTGGAGGGTTCCGTTTCCTATTTCTACACCCAGCAACTCAGCCTCCGCGCGGAAGCGCAATTTTACGATCAAAGCTCCAATATCGGCCTGTTTGACTATCTCCGCGAAGTCGTGGCAGTCAAGGCCCGTTACGAATTCTGAAGGAGGCGGACATGAAAACCATGAAGCGGTCAGTTATTTCGGCAAGCCTGCTTTTTGCCTGTATGGGTACGGCGCATGCTGCCAGCGTGGGCCGAGTTCTGGTCTCCGTGGGCGACACCACGGCCATCCGCAATAGCGTCGTAATCAAGCTGGCAACAGGCGCGGAAGTGCAGAGCGGCGACACCCTGCGGGTGGGAGAAGCCAGCAATATGCAGGTGCGTTTTATCGACGAGGGTATTATTGCCCTGCGCGCCAATTCAGCCTACCGCATTGACGACTACCGGTTCGAAAACAAGCCCGGTGAAGACAAAGCCATATTTAGCCTGCTCAAGGGCGGGTTGCGCGCCATCACCGGCGCCATCGCCCGTACCAGCCGGGACAATTATGCTGTCAAGGCACAGGCTGCCACCATCGGCATCCGCGGTACCCATTTCGTGCTGGCCCAATGCAGCAGCGACTGCTTCAACAAAGATGGCAGCAAAGCCGAGGATGGCCTGTTCGGTGGAGTGACCGATGGTCGCATCGCCGTCACCAACCAGGCGGGCGAGAAGGAATTTGGCAAGAGCGAATTCTTCCATGTCGTCAGCGCCATCACCCTGCCCCAGCCCCTGCTGGCCCCTCCCTCTTTCCTGCGCGACCAGTTGGAGGGGCAGGCTAAGACCAAGGGGGGCAAGCCCCCGGCGGGCACTGCCGGTGAAGGCAAGGAAGCCGCCACAAAAGAGGCCAGCCAGCAAACCGGCACCGCTGTGACCACGCAACCCGCGGTAACCGCCGATGTGGCGCCGCCCATCCAGAAAACCCTCACGACATTTGTGCCCAGCGAACAGCCGCCGGTGCAACAAGCATCCGGCCTGACCACCGGACAGGCGTTCCCTTATGTACACGCGCTGGCTAGAGCGAGTGCTGGCGCCGATACCGACTCGTCTGCGTCTGGCACGTTTCCATACTCCTTCAGCTGGTCGTCTGTGGATCGGGGCACGGTGACCATCACCGATTCCACCAAGCTGGTACAGTCCGGCGACGAGGCGTTCGCCCAAATTCTCACCAGCAACACGCCTCTTCTCGCTTACCTGATGACCCCTTTGAGCATCAACCCTGTCAGTTTCGATTGGGGCAGCGGTTTCACAGGCACTGTCAGCTGGTCGAAAACGGCCTCCACCAACACGGGTTCCGATGCCGCCGCTGGAAACCTGAGCTGGGGACGCTTCACGGAAACCTCGAGCGGAACCTTTTCGACCGGTCTGGATGCGGGGCAAACCTTCAGTAGCACCTCTTACGAACACTGGGCGACAGGCACCCCCGTCTCTTCATTACCCACTGCGGGAACCTACTCCTATGCCTGGATCGGTGGCACCTCGCCTACCGACCAGTATGGCAATGTGGGCACCATGGGGGCGAAGGGGAATGTCGGCGTTGCCTTTAACCCCGGCGGAGCAAGCGTCAGCCTGGCTACTACCACCTGGACCATGCCGTCGGGCACCGCCTACAGCCTGAGCTTCAGCAACCAGCCGGTGACCATCGGGCAGTCTTCCTACTCGACTACCACCCCAGGCTGGACGGAT
>JAUYEK010000081.1 GCA_030691435.1 Sulfuricella sp.
CCGCGAGGGGAGAGGGAGTTTCTTTGTTTACCCGCACTACACTGTCATCGCATCCCACCACAATCCCGCGGTCGTGCATCACGAATGCATCGGCAATGGCGGAGAGCCGCCGCAGCGCCTCGTCGTTGCCGGTCACCAGCGGTTCGTCGCCGGGGTTGGCCGAGGTGCAGACCAGCGCCAGTTCCTGCGACGCGGCAAGCCACGTTGTGCCGGACGGCTGGCCAGCCGCCTCATGAAACAGCAAATAGTGCAGCGGGGCATAAGGCAGAAGTATGCCCAGTTCGGCCATGCCGGGAGCCACGCCGGGCAATGCAGCGTCGCATCCCGGCTGCTTTTGCAGCAAAACGATGGGCCGTTCGCGCGCCTCCAGCAGTTGCCGCTCGCCATCGCCGCAAACGACCCATGGCGCAATCGAAGCGATGCCCGCCAGCATCACCGCGAACGGCTTTTCCTCGCGCTGCTTGCGCTGGCGCAGGCGCGCCACGGCTTCGGCATTGCGCGCATCGCACATCAGGTGGAAGCCGCCGATACCCTTGATCGCCAGAATCTGCCCGGCGCGCAGTCGGCTCACCGTTTCGGCAATCGGGTCGTCACTCTCGATCGGCTGCCCGTCTTTTTCCAGCAAGGTCAGGAGCGGCCCACACACCGCACAGGCATTAGGCTGGGCGTGAAAGCGACGGTCCAGCGGATCGTCGTATTCGCGTCGGCAGGCCGGACACAAGGCAAACCCGGCCATGCTGGTGTTGGGGCGGTCGTAGGGCAGATGGCGAGTGATGGTGTAACGCGGCCCGCAGTGGGTGCAGTTGGTAAAGGGGTAACGGAAGCGCCGGTTTGCGGGATCGAAAATTTCAGCGAGACAGGCCGGACAGGTAGCGGCATCGGGCGTGATCCCGGTATGGGCATGGCCGGAGCGACTTTCCAGAATGGCGAAACCGTGTCGCGGCAGAACCTCGACCGGCACCGCGCTCACCTCGTCCACCCGCGCCAGGTCGGGCGCATCCTTTTTCAGCCGGCGCAGCAACGCCTCCAGTTCCGCCTCGCCGCCCTGCGCCTCGATTTCCACGCCGTCGGCGTCGTTCAGCACCCATCCGCTCAACCCCAACTCCAGGGCCAGACGGTAGACGAAGGGGCGAAATCCCACTCCCTGCACCTGGCCGCGAACGCGGATACGAATAGCGAAAGGAGGTGCGGTTTTTCTCCTCACCCCTTATCCCTCACCCCTCACGTTCTTCAGCGCAGCCTCCAGTTCGGCAACCCTGCGTTTCAGCGCCTCCACCTCATTGGTTTTCTGTTCAGCCGCCTGCCTCATGCCCGCCGCGATCCATTCCCGCCATTCATCCATCCCCTCGCCGCTGACCGCCGAGGTGAGAATGACGCGGATATAGGGGTTGATGCGACGCGCATACTCGATACACAGCGGCACGTTGAAATTCAGGTAGGGCAACAAGTCCACCTTGTTGAGCAACATCACCTCGGCGGCGGCAAACATGTCGGGGTATTTCAGCGGCTTGTCCTCGCCCTCCGTCACCGACAGGATCGCCACCTTGTGCGCCTCGCCCAGATCGAAGGCCGCCGGGCAGACCAGGTTGCCGACATTCTCGATCAGCAGCAGGCTGTCGTCGGCCAGCGCGAGTTTCTCCACGGCATGGCCCACCATGTGGGCATCGAGATGGCAGCCCTTGCCGGTATTGATCTGAACCGCGGACACGCCGGTGGCGCGAATACGGTCGGCGTCGAGACTGGTCTGCTGGTCACCCTCGATGACCGCGATCCGGGCCTTGTCCTTGAGCCGCTCGATGGTGCGGGTGAGCAGCGCGGTCTTGCCGGAGCCGGGACTCGACACCAGGTTGAGCGCAAAGATGCCATGTTCGGCAAAATGACTGCGGTTGGCTGACGCGTACTGATTGTTCTTGGCGAGAATGTCCTGCTCGACTTGAACCATGCGGCTGGTGTGTGCGTGAGGGCGGCTCTGCACCAGGCTGCCATGTTCATGGGCATGAACATAGCTATGGGGATGATGATGCGCCTCGCCTTCGATTTTCGTTTCGCCCTGACCGCAGCCACAAGTTATGCACATGTTCGGTTCTCCTTGTTCATTCGACTTCCAATTCCTTCACCCGCATCTCCAGGCCGCCGGTCGGCTCGACTGGGTAGCCGCCGCACAACGGGCAGGGATCATAGCGTAATTGGATGGGAACCGTTTTGCCACAGCCAAAACAATGCCCCTCGCCCTGGGTTACGATGATCTCCAGCCGGGCACCGTCCGCCAGCGTGCCTTTCACTACCGAGTCGAAGCAGAAACGCATCGCCTCTACCTCCACTCCGGCCAGCTCGCCGATTTCCAGCCACACCTTCCTTACCCGCGAATAGCCGTTGATTTTCGCGTTATCTTCAATCACCTGCAGCACGCCATCGGCGAGCGACATTTCATGCATTTGCAACCTCGCAGCCAGGTTAACGCAAAATTTGTATACACTTTAGGGAGCCGCTGATTTATTCGTCACCCCGGTGAAAGCCGGGGTCCAGGTTTTTGATTCATCTGGATTCCGGCTTTCGCCGGAATGACGGAACCGGAATCAATCAGTGCTTCCTTGGATAATAACCGCTTCGGGCACGATAACATAAAGGAAATCGGCATGGAAAACCTGCCCCATGACTGGCTGGCCCTGCTGGCCCTGGTATTCGCCTTGGGTTTGAAGCACGGCTTCGACCCCGACCACCTCGCCACCATCGACGGCCTGACCCGCTTCAACGCCGCCAACAACAAGCCGCGGCTGTCGCGCTGGTCGGGCCTGCTGTTCTCGCTCGGCCATGGTGCGGTGGTCACGGCAGTGGCGGTGCTGGTCGGCATCCTCGCCAAGAAATGGGAAATTCCGGTCTGGGTGGAAGACCTCGGCGCCTGGATTTCGATTCTGTTCCTGCTCGCGCTGGGCGCGGCCAACCTGGCTGCGGTGCTGCGCGCCGACCCCGGCCAGGTGGTGCGGATGGTCGGCCTGAAAGGGCGCTGGCTGGGCCAGTTGAGCCAGGCCAGCCACCCCGCCATGATCGCCTTTGTCGGCGCCCTGTTCGCACTCTCCTTCGATACCCTCAGCCAGACAGCGCTGTTTTCCCTGACCGCCTCGAGCATGGCTGGCTGGCTGTTTTCGGCGGCGCTCGGCATGGTGTTCATGCTCGGCATGATCGCCACCGACGGACTCAACGGCCTTTGGGTATCGCGCCTGATCAACAAGGCCGACGAACGCGCCCAGATCGCCTCGCGGGTGATGGGGCTGGCGGTGGGCGGCCTGAGCATCCTGGTCGGCCTGTTCGGCATCGCCAAATACTTCCTGCCTGCCGTTTCTGCCCGCAGCGAGGGCCATGAAATGCTGACGGGGCTGGCCGTGGTCGCCACCATGGCATTGAGCTTTTACCTCGCTTTGCGCTTGGCGCACAGACAGGCTGAGACTTAAGCCCCAGCCCCTTCTTGTCATTATTTTTCAATCAGGCAGTCGAATTCGAGAGCAAGGTTCTCCGTCGCTAGCAGCTTGTCGGACTTAAAGAATCGAAGCGAAGTGGGTCAAGCAGACAAGCCGCGCAGCGGATGCTCGCAAAGATGAGCTGGTTGGGGGCAGACTTTGCGAGCTTTCGCCTTACGGTGAAATACCTGCTTACCCCGTTTCACGATTTTCAAGCCAATAGTTATTCATATTGGCGCAGGAAAGCGGGGAAATATGCACCGGCCAGCTCATTTTGCAGCCGATTTCCTTTAAGTACGACAAGCTGCTAGAGATGGTGAAACGCTCCATTTGCGATTCCCGGTCTGATGAGGCAAGCTCCCACCAGATTAATTTAGCCCATGGCTTGCGCGGTCGCAACGAAAACGGCACATCCAGCATTATTTTTCCGTTTCCCGCCCGGCGGGATAACGTCCGACATCCACGTCGTCGATTTGGTTGGTGGCAAGATGCTTTTTGGCGTAAGTCAGAAAAACCTTTTCGGAAAGAAACAGATCGAACAAATCACCGTCAATGTGGTTGTCCAGCTTCATGCGGTGCATGATGTCTATGGCCCAACTCAATTTGCCGGGTTTGCGGTAGGGCCTGTCGGGCGCGGTCAGCGCTTCAAAGATGTCGGCGATAGCTATGATGCGCGCCGGAACGGACAACTGGTCGCGTTTCAGGCCGCGCGGATAACCGCTGCCATCCATGCGTTCGTGGTGCCCGGCGGCATATTCCGTGACGTTTCGCAATGAGCGGGGAAATGAAATCTGCGACAGCATGTTGATGGTATGGACGGCGTGATCCTCGATGATTTTTCGCTCTTCCGGATTCAGCGTGCCGCGCTGGACGGAGAGGTTGTAAGCCTCGTTCTCAGTCAGCAAAGCGTTGGCTTCCCCGCAGACATCGGTCCAACACTGTCGGGCGATATTTTCGATACGCAGGATATGCTCGACGGAAACGAATTCGGTGCCTAGATTGCATTTTTCGAGGAATGCAAAATCCTCGTCAAGCTGACGCATACGCGCCTGATAAGCCTCTTCGGCAGATTCCCGATCCGCTCCTTCCGCCAGGGTACGATAGAAGTCTATCGTCGAGTCCCGTCGCAGCACCTCGAAGCGCAAGGCAACCAGGTGAATCCGATTCGCGATGCTGTCCAGCTTGGTGGCTTTATCGACAACCCACTCGGGGGTGACCACTTTGCCGCAATCGTGCAGCATGGCGGCGATTTCCATCGCGTTTCGCTCATCTTCGTCCAGCACGAAATCGGCGAATGGCCCGCTGTCGGCCTTGTGCGCTGTCTCCGCGACCATCAATGCGATCTCCGGCACACGGCGGCAGTGCCCGGCGGTATAGGGCGACTTGGCGTCGATGGCGGTGGCGATGACCCTGACGAAGGACTGGAACATTTTCTGCTCGGCGGCATAAAGCTGGGCGTTGCGCAATGCGGTGGCGGCGACGGAAGAGAGCGTTTGCGCGCGTTTCAGGTCGGCGGCGCTAAATCCTTCGGCGCGGCGGGAAGCCAGCACCAGCAGACCGAGTTTCTCGCCATGGGAGATCAGCGGCAGCCACAGCAGCGCCCGGAAATCCGCCACTTCCCCAGCCCACAGTGGTGATAACGGCAAGTCGTTGACGATATCGCCCGTTTCGCGGAGGGACATGTCGGCGAACAGACGGCAGTCCTTAAGCTGGGTAAAGCCTTCTCCGGCGTTTTCGCCGAAAGATGCGGCCAGATCGCAATCGCCACTGTCGGCAGTGTACAAAAACACCGCGCCGTAATCCGCGCTGGTGTTGCGTCCGTCGAATTCCTTGAGCAGCGCCGCAACCACGGCGGCGGGCTTGAGGGATTGATTAAGGTCGGTGACCGCCCGTTGCAGCAAGGCCATCTCGCGGTAGCTTTCGAGCGCTTCCTTGCTGACCGAACGGCGGCCATATTCGGCATCAAGCATTCCTTGCTGGGTGTGAGCAAGCAGGCCGCCCCAGGTTTGCGCCAGTGCGGCGTCGTTTTCCAGCGGTAGGCGCAACAGCAATGCTCCCACTTGCTCGCCTTCCAGTGCTAGGGGAAAAGCTTGTACGCCCGGCGCACCCTCGATCAAGTCCGGCCCTCCGGCCTCACCCATCTCCGCCACGCGCTTGTCGCCCAGTTGCAGCGCCATCCCGACGCCGGACGGCAGCAAGGGTAGCGCCAGCTCAAACTGCCGACGCGCCCAGGCGGGCTTGAGATAGAGTTCCGCCTTGATCATGATGGTCGCAGTATCTCGCGCGCCAGATCAAGAATCTCGTCGGGATCGAACGGCTTGGTGACGAAGCGATGCGCGCCCTCTTCCAACCCGCGCATCCGATCCGATTCCTGGCCCTTGGCGGTCAGCATGACGATGGTGATGTCCGCCAGCGCCGGATTTTTCCGCACTGCGGCACAGACTTCATAGCCGTTCATGAGCGGCATCATGACGTCCAGAAACACCAATTGCGGTCGTTCGCGTTCGATCAGCGCCAGCCCTTCCGCGCCGTTTGCGGCGATCAGAATTTCCGGCTCCCCTTCCAGGTCTTCCAGGGTTTGCTCCAGCAGGGAGCGGATATGGACTTCGTCGTCCACAATCGCGATTTTTACATTTCTGCTCATCGTATTCTCCAATGTTTATTCTGTTGTGCGTTGCGGCGTAGCGATTTCCGACCGGATTTCGCGCGCTGCCGCCTGCACCGGCATGATCATGACTTCCAGCGATGGAACGGCGTTCAACATGCTTAAATCCACCTTGTTTAGCAAATCGGTGGGCACCAGCAGCATGCCCTGAAAGCCTGACTGGATGCGGTCTGACAGCTCATCGAGGGGGCAAAAATCTACCTCGCAATGGGCGGTGAAGCTGCCCGGCGCCATCGCCAAATCCCGTTCCACATCGTAGAGCACCAGGAAGCGTACTATTTTCGCCTCCGCGTTTTCGCCGTCGCCCAGCAGCAAATGGATATTCCTCAGAAAATGCGGCTCGTCAAGCGGCTTGGCCATGGCCAAATCCCCGCCCGCCGTTTCCCAGCCGGGGAAAGCCGATACCACCATGATGGGAATATGCTGCAATGCGGGATCGGCGCGCAGCCTGGCGATGGCGGTGCGCCCGTCCATCACCGGCATGGCGAGGTCCATGGTGATCAGATCGGGGTGAAACTCTTGCGCGGCAACCATGGCCGCTTGTCCGTCCGCCGCAGCAATAACGTCATAGCCCTGTTCCTGCAATAACTGGGTGAGATAGTCGCGTACGCCGATGTCATCATCCACCACCAGCACCCTGGATTTTCCGCCCATGCCTGACGGCCTCGCCTCATCTGCTTGGCGGTGCTGTTCTTCGGCGGCGAAGGAGGCGATGCGCGAGGTGATGTCGGTGGTTTTTGCCAGACTATCGGTGGCGGGCGGCAACAACACGGCGAACACGCTGCCCTTGCCCGGTTGCGATTGTGCCAGGATTCGCCCGCCGTGCCGTTCGACGATCTCGCGCGAGATGGCCAACCCCAGGCCGGTGCCCTTGGGCCGATCCAGCAGGGTATCTCCATGCCTGGCCTGCTGGAATTTGTCGAAAATCGTTTCGGCTTCTTCGGGCGGAAAACCGATGCCGCTGTCGATGATGTCAATCTGGATCAGGCTTTCCGGGTTGAGAAAGGCTTGCACCGTCACCGCGCCATGGTCGGTAAATTTTGCAGCGTTATTGAGCAGGTTGACCAGCACCTGCAACATGCGGTCGGCGTCGCCGACAAAAAGCGGCAACCCATCCTGGATTTCGATTTTCAGTTCGACGCCGGGTTTCTGGTCGAACATGCCGCGCGCCGCGTTGACGGCATCATGCACCAATATCCCGGGCTGGATCGGTGCGTCGCGCCATTCAATCCGCCCGGCCTCGATTTTGGCCAGATCGAGCACATCGTTGATGAGCCGGGTGAGTCGATCCGATTCCTTGAGGATGATTTCCAGGTTTTCCCGGATACGCTCGGATTTCTTGTGCAGCCCGGCATCTTCTCCCGCCAGGGGCGCAAAACTGCGGGAAAACTCGCGGTCTACCAAGTGGGCAAATCCCCTGATCGAAGTGAGCGGCGTGCGCAATTCGTGGGAAACTGAAGAGAGAAAATCTGATTTCAGTTGATCCAACTTCTGGAGGCGCTGCTTGGCGGCCTCCAATTCGTCATTGCTTTCAATCAGGCGAGCATTGGCGGCCTGGAACCGGGTCAGGATGGCTTCGGTTTTCTCAAACTGCTCGACCACCAGCTTGGTAGTGATATCCGCCGCTTCTCGCGACACGCGGATTTCCGCGCGCAACATTTGGTTCTCCGCTTCGAGCGCGCTATATCTGCTGTCTGCTGCGACTAATGTAGGGTCACGTTCCATGAATGGCGATCTCCATGTAGCGTTCAACCGGGGTGATATCGGGTGTCAAGCGGTTCACCGAGCCTCCAGAGCGAGTTGCAGGCTGAGGTGGGCAGCGTCCAGCACCGCGCCGTCCGATGCCTCCCCTTCGCAGCCGATGAGGCGAATCCGTGGCGGCGGGTTATCGACCACTGCGGGCAAGATCTGCAGCAAAAAAGGCAGGCCGGCTTCGTGGCCGAACCTGCCTGTAGCCTGGCGCGCAATGATGTCGCCGTCGATGATCGTGATTTCGCCAGTCGGGGCGAAGCCGCTGACCGCGTCGACGAAGACTACCTGCAGTCCATCTTCGAGATAGCGCAGCAGGTTGAGGCCGGCCAGGCCGCCATCGACGATCTCCACATCCGCCGGACGCTCCATGCCCGCCAGCGTATCGTAGACCCGCAGCCCGAAGTCATCTCCGCCGACAAAGCGGTTGCCGATGCAGAGGATGCGGGCGGCCATTTTAGTTGTTTCGTTTCACGGTGTGCACGGCGCAAACCAGACAGGGGT
>JAUYEK010000090.1 GCA_030691435.1 Sulfuricella sp.
GGGGGCGGTTGAGGCGGGGCTGGGCATTGCGATAGTTTCGCGCGCCACCATCCTCAAGGAAGTCAAACTCGGCGATCTGGTCGCCGTGCCATTGGAGCCGCGCCTGATTCGGCCGCTGTCGGTGGTTTATGCCACGGAAAAATTCCGCTCCAAATTGTTGCAGTCCTTCCTGGATTTCACGACTGCGGCACTGAAGTAACCTCAATCCGTGAAGCCCGAAGAGAAGAAACTGCTGCGCCTGCTAGAGACGCTTTCCGCGGAGCAGCAGGATACCGTATTCGCCTTTGTCGAATTTCTTGCCGCCCGTAATCCGGCTGTCGACGTTGCCGTTCCTCGGGAACCCCTGGCTATTCCACGCCCTGCTGAAGAATCCGTGGTCAAGGCGATCAAGCGGCTGCGGGAAACCTATCCGATGCTGAATCCTGACAAGCTGCTGCACGAAACCTCAAGTTTAATGATGAAGCATGTCATGCACGGCAAGCCAGCCGTCGAGGTGATCGACGAGTTGGAAGCCTTGTTTGCCCGGTATTATGAATCGCACAAGGGCAGCTAGAGCAGATTGAAGCAGGGTGCATTCGATGCACCCTGCTCGCCCCCTGAAACCCGAGATAAACCCAGATTATCCATTAGAGCCAAAACACCGCTGTGGGCGCAGCGCCAGCCCTCTCTCCAACTCTCCCCCAAAGGGGGAGAGGGCGATCGTCCCTTCCCCTTCAAGGGGAAGGTTAGGATGGGGATGGGAGTTGGCCGCGATTTGCGGCCACATTCGCGCCGAGGGCGGCGCTCCTACATGCACGAGTATTCCAATGGGCAATTTGGTTTAAAGTACCTCCGCCGCATAATCCGCCAGCCTTGAACGTTCGCCGCGCATCAGCGTGACGTGACCGGAGTGTTCCCACCCCTTGAACCGGTCCACCACGTAAGTCAGCCCGGAACTGCCCTCGGTCAGGTAGGGCGTGTCGATCTGCGCGATGTTGCCGAGGCAGACCACCTTGGTGCCGGGGCCGGCGCGGGTGACCAGGGTTTTCATCTGCTTGGGCGTCAGGTTCTGCGCTTCGTCGATAATCAGGAATTTATTTAGGAAGGTACGGCCACGCATGAAGTTGAGCGACTTGATCTTGACCCGCGAGCGGATCAGGTCCTGCGTCGCGGCCCGTCCCCAGTCGCCGGCATTTTCGTCGGTCTTGTTGAGCACGTCGAGGTTGTCTTCCAGCGCACCCATCCACGGCGCCATTTTTTCTTCCTCGGTACCGGGCAGGAAGCCGATGTCTTCTCCGACCGGGACGGTGACACGGGTCATGATGATTTCGCTGTAAAGCTTCTGGTCCAGCGTCTGCGTCAGGGCGGAGGCCAAGGTGAGCAGCGTCTTGCCTGTACCGGCCTGCCCGAGCAGGGTGATGAAATCCACCTCCGGGTTCATCAGCAGGTTCAGGGCGAAATTCTGTTCGCGGTTGCGCGCCGTGATGCCCCAGACGTTGTGTTTGAGATGGGTAAAATCCTTCACCGTTTCCAGCACGGCGGTGTTGCCGTTTAATTCCCTGACGATGGCGTGAAACGGGTTGTCGTATTCGAAATAGACGAACTCATTAATCAGCAGGCTGGAACAAAGCGGCCCCTTGATGCGGTAAAAAGTGTGGCCGGATGCCTGCCAGGATTCCATGCCCTTGCCGTGGTATTCCCAGAAATCCTGTGGCAACGCCTTGAGACCGGTATAAAGCAGATCGGTGTCTTCCAGCACCTTGTCGTTGAAGTAATCCTCTGCGGCATAGCCCAGGGCGCGGGCCTTGATGCGCATGTTGATGTCCTTCGACACCAGGATGACCTCGCGCTTGGAGTATTGCTGCTGCA
>JAUYEK010000092.1 GCA_030691435.1 Sulfuricella sp.
ACCCCTCACCCCTCACCCCTCACCCCAAATCATCCGATCAACGCCGCCGCCTGGCGATACCAGTCTGCCAGGTAGGGCGGAATGTAAAGTCCGAGCAGCAGCACCAGTCCCAGATGCGCGAACACCGGCACCAGCGCGGGCGGATGGGGCAGGCGTTCGCCGCTGGTTTCGCCGAAGACCATGCCCTGTACCCGGCTGAATATCGCGGCGAATGCCACGCCCAGCGCGACGAGCAGGAAGGGCGTGGTCCACGGATAAGCGTGCATGGCGGTGGTGATGATCAGGAACTCGCTGGCGAACACGCCGAACGGCGGCATGCCGAGGATGGCCAGGGAACCGATTGCCAGACCCCAGCCGATGGTGGGGTTGGTCGTGATCAGGCCGCGGATGTTGTCCATCAGCTGGGTGCCGGATTTCTGCGTGGCGTGGCCGACGGCGAAGAAAATCGCCGATTTGGTCAGGGAGTGTACCGTCATGTGCAGCATCCCGGCGAAGGTCGCCACCGCGCCGCCCATGCCGAAGGCGAAGGTCATCAGCCCCATGTGTTCGATCGAGGAGTAGGCGAACATGCGCTTGACGTCCTTCTGGCGCGACAGGAAGAACGCGGCCATGACTACGCTGAGCAGGCCGAAGCCCATCATCAGGTCGCCGGCGAAATGGTTGCCCAGCGCGCCGTCAACCAGCACTTTGGAGCGCACCACGGCATACAGGGCGACGTTGAGCAGCAGGCCGGAGAGCACGGCGGAAACTGGCGTCGGGCCTTCGGCATGGGCGTCGGGCAGCCAGTTGTGCAGCGGCGCCAGGCCGACCTTGGTGCCGTAGCCCACCAGCAGGAAGACGAAAGCCAGCGACAGCACGGTCGGTTCGAGCTGGGTTTTGACCGCATCGAGATGCGTCCACAGCAGCGCGGTGCCGCCTGCGCCGAGGACTTTTTCCGCCGCGAAGTAGAGCAGGATGGTGCCGAACAGCGCCTGGGCGATCCCGACGCCGCACAGGATGAAATACTTCCACGCCGCTTCCAGGCTGGCCGGGGTGCGGTAGAGCGAGACCAGCAGCACGGTAGTCAGGGTTGCCGCCTCCATCGCCACCCACATGATGCCGAGGTTGTTGGTGAGCAGCGCCAGCAGCATGGTGAAGGTGAACAGCTGATACATGCTGTGGTAGAGGCGCAGCATGTTGATGGTGAGCTTGCCGTGCGCCTGCTCGATGCGCATGTAGGGGCGCGAGAACAGCGAGGTGGTGAAGGCGACGAAGGCGGTAAGGGCGACCAGGAAGACGTTGAATGAATCGACGAAGAACTGCTCGTTCAACGCGGTCATCGGGCCGTCGGTGATGACCCGGACGGTGAGGAATGCCGATGCCACGAAGGTGCCGAAGCTCATGACGGAGTTCAGTTCGGGGGCGAAGCGCTGGCAGCCGAACAGCGCCAGCAGCAGGCCGCCGATCAGGGGAATCGCCAGTATCCAGAGAATTTCCAAGGTGGTTCCTTAAATTACAGATTATCCATTAGAGCCAAAATGCTGCTGTGGGAGCGGCGCCCTCGCCGCGATTTGCGACCGCATTCGCGCCGGGGCGGCGCTCCCACAGGTTATTCATCTTTCAGTTTTTCCATGTGCTTCAAATCCAGGCTGTCGAAGGTTTCCCGGATCTGGAAGAAGAAGATGCCCAGGATGACCATGCCGACCAGCACGTCGAGGGCGATGCCCAGTTCCACTACCATCGGCATGCCGTAAGTGGCGCTGGTGGCGGCGAAGAACAGGCCGTTTTCCATGGCGAGGAAGCCGATCACCTGCGGCACCGCCTTGCTGCGCGTGATCATCATCAGGAACGAGAGCAGCACGCAGGCCATGGCGATGCCCAGCGTGCTCTTGGTGATGGTGCCGGCCATCAGCGAGATCGGCGCCGCCAGGTTGAAGGCGAACACCACCAGGGCGATGCCGACCAGCATGGTGGTGGGGATGTTGAACAGCGTTTCCACGTCCCATTTGATGTTCAGCTTGCGGATCAGGCGGTGCAGTATCCACGGCAGGATGAGCACTTTCAGCACCAGCGTCAGCGCCGCCGAGTAGTACAGGTGGTGCTGGTGCGAGGACCAGGCCACGATCACGGTGCTGACGGTGAGTATCAATCCCTGCAGCGCGAACAGGTTGATCAGCGACAGCACCCGGCGCTGCGACAGCATGGCGAACGAGACCAGCAGCAGTAGCGCCGCGAACAGGTTGATGAGTTGACCGGAAACGTTTGCCATTTCAGCTCCCCAGCAGGAAATGGATGAGCATGCCCAGCACCGCCAGCAGGAAGGCGGTGCCCATGAATTCGGGCACGCGGAAAATGCGCATCTTGGCGGAGACGGTCTCGAGCAGCGCGAGGCCGGCGCCTGCTGCCATCAGTTTGAGGAACAAGGCTGCCAGCGCAACAGGTAGCGCGCCCCAGTTGCCGGCCTCGGCGATGCCCCATGGCAGGAACAGGGCGAAGCCGATGGTGGTGTAGGCCAGCAGCTTGAGCGCGCTGGCCCATTCGACCAGGGCCAGGTGACGCGCCGAATATTCCAGGATCATGGCTTCGTGGATCATGGTCAGTTCGAGGTGGGTGGAGGGGTTGTCCACCGGGATGCGGGCGTTTTCGGCCAGCAGCACCATGACGAAAGCGACGGCGGCGAAGGCCAGGCTGGGGTAAATCACGAACTGTTTGTGCGCCAGGGTTTCGACGATGGTGACCAGCGAGGTGGACTGGCTGATCGTGGCGGCGGTGAAGAACACCATCAGCAGCGCCGGTTCGGCGAGAAAGCCGACCAGCATTTCGCGCCGCGCGCCCAGGGTGCCGAAGGAAGTGCCGATGTCCATCGCCGCCAGCGAGATGAACACCCGCGCCAGCGCGAAGATGCCGACCAGGGCGATCACGTCCACCGCCGGGGAAAGCGGCAGATCGGTCGCGATCACCGGCACCAGCGCCGCCGCCAGCCACATGCTGGCGAACAGGATATAGGGCGTGAAGCGGAACAGCGGCGAGGCGTTGTGCGCCAGCACCGCGTCCTTGGGGAACAGCTTGACCAGGTTGCGGTATGGCTGCAGAACGCCGGCGCCGCTGCGGTTTTGCA
>JAUYEK010000093.1 GCA_030691435.1 Sulfuricella sp.
CGGCGCAAACCAGACAGGGGTCGAAGGAGCGGATGACGTAGCCCGCTTCGACCGGGTTATCCGGGTCGGCGACGGGGGTGCCGACCAGCGCCTCTTCCCACGCGCCGCGCCCGCCCCCTTCATCGCGCGGCGAGCCGTTCCAGGCGGTCGGGGTGATGACCTGGTAGCGGGCGATCTTGCCATTTTCGATGCTTACCCAGTGGCCGAGCGCGCCTCGCGCGGCTTGGGTCAGGCCGAAGCCCCGACCGTCGGGCACCTGGCCGTCGCCGGCGATGATCGCAGCGCCATGCGTGGCAATACATTCGCCGAGCCAGGTTTCCATTGCTGCCAGCAGGGTCGTTGGACGCGTCAGACGGGCGAGTTGTCGGGTCAGCGACGAAGCGCCGGGGCTGGCGAGAAAATCCAGGAACAAGGGGCGACGGTCGATCACCGCTTCGGCTAGCGGCCCGGTTTCGACGACCGAACCGTCATAGCGCGGCGCCTTGATCCAGGAATAGGCGCCACCCTCCCGCCCCGTCGCGTAGGGTTGCGTTTCGCCATTGGACGGATGAAGAGCGCCCAGCGCGTTCTTGTACCAGGCATGAGAAACGTCCTCGGCGATTCTCGCGGCATCGAATGCTTCCGCTGTTGCGCGACGAACAACGCCGGCCGCCACCAGCTGCCGTGTCGAGGCTGTCACACCCGTGTCGGAGGGCAGGTCGAGCGAGCCGTAGGACAGGAACGCCTCGTTGCCGCGACCGATGCCGTCAAGCCCCAGCTCGCGCCCGAAGCGCAGCAGGAAGCCCACCTCGCTTTCGCGTTGCGAGTTGTTTTCGTCCAGCCAGATATCCAGCGCGGCACGGCTGTCCACCGCCAGCCAGCGTTCGATGCTGCAACCGAGAACGCGGCGCTCGTACCATTGCCGATAGCTGCGCACGATTTGCAGGCATTGCAACAGATGGGCCTGCGAGGGCTCAAAGGCGATGCCGCCCGGCACCATGTAGGAGGAATGCGGCCACTGGCCGCCGATCATGGCGACGACTTCGAGGATTTTTTTGGTTTCGCGGATGACGTCGATAAACGAACTGCCGCCCAACGTCGCGTAGCGTTGCTGCGCCTGTTCGAACAACGAATGCCGACGATGCGCCGGATTGGCGAAATCGACCATGAACATCAACACGCTTTGGCGCACATCGCTCTGTACATGTTCCGCCATCAGCGCGATGTTGCGCAGACGGACGGCGTTATCCGGCGGCGTCACGCCGGCAATCGCATCGAGCGCGCGGGCTGCGGCCATCAAGTGGGTGGTCGAGCAGATGCCGCAGATGCGTGGCGTCATTACCAGCCCGTCGAGAGCGCCGCGACCGATCATCAGGTTCTCGAAGCCGCGATACAGGGTGCCGGCGCTCCATGCGTCGGTGATCACGCCATCGCTGTGCTCGACGCGAACCTCCAGATCGCCCTCGACGCGGTTGAAGGGAATGTCGATAATTCTTCTTGGGAGGCTCATGACGCGCTTTCTGTCAGACTTCGGTAACCCGCTTCTTCAAGCGCTCCGGCGCAGCAGCGGCAGCCATGCCCTTGTAAACCATGTAATGGGCGCGGTTGACGCCCATGGGCAGGGCGATGGGGATGCCTTCGATGTTGCGGGTTTCGAAGAACGGGTAGGCAATGGGAAATTCGGGACTGGTGCAGCCGAAGCACGGCACCCCGGCGCGGGTCTTCGATGAACGCTGGTTCCACAGGGTTTTGTTGCAGGTGCCGCCGACCAGCGGGCCATGGCAACCCTTGTGAAAGAACAGGCAGCCCTTCTGGCCGAAGTCTTCCTCCTCGACACGGTATTCGTGGTATTCGTTGCGGGTGCAGCCTTGATGCACCGTCATCCCGTACCAGTCCAGCGGACGCTGGAACTCGTCGAGTTCGACCTTGGCGCCGGCCGCGAGCGCCTGCAGGACGTTGCCGAGTACGTCGTGGTGGCACGGGCAGCCGGCCAGGTTGAACACCGGCAGACCCGACTTCGCCCGAAAATCCGCGCCCAGCAGGCCGCCCTTTTGCGACTTGGTGAATTGCAGGCCGGTGGCCTCGATCTCGCCGTCGGCGCCGAAACCGCCGAAGCTCGCGCAGGTGCCCAGCGCGATCACAATCTGAGCCTGCTTGGCGAGCGCCGCTACCACATCCTTGCGCGGCCGCCCGCCGCGCGCATCGTACATGCCGGTGCCGGCCGGGCCGCGCACCACAGCCCCTTCGACAACCAGCACGTCGAGCGGCCTTAAGCCGGATTTCAGGTCGTTGAGCAGAGTTTCATGGGCGGCGGGCGCCAGGTTGGACAGCGAGGGATGCCACAGCAGGTCAACGCCCAGCGACTGCATCAGCGTCGGCACGTCGGGCGCTTCGGTGCCGAGCAGCGACATGGTGTCGCCCCCGCATCCGCCGCTTTGCATCCAATACAAAGAAGTCATATTTCCCCCTCTATTTGGGAAGCCAACTACGCCACCGCCAGATATACCCCGCACAACGCGATGCTCGCTCCGGCAAAGTGAACCACACGCTCTCGCGCTAGCCGCTGCATCCCCAAACCGAATGCAATTCCGGCAATGTGCAGTGACGCTGTCGCCAGCATGAAACCCAGCGCATACCCGATCCCGGAAGCCAGCTCCGGCATCTCGGCGCCGTGCGCATGACCGTGCCATAGCGCAAACATTCCGACCATGCCGCTGCTCAACCAGAGCGGCAGACGAACCGATGCGACGATCAATACGCCCAGCAGCAACACCGACAACACGATGCCCTGCTCGACAAACGGCAGGCCGATACCCAGCATCGGCAAGGCGCCGCCCAATGCCATCACGCCGACGAAGGTAAGCGGTACTGCCCACATGGAATGCCCGCCCATCTGTGCCGCCCACAACCCGACCGCCAGCATCGCACAGATGTGATCCAGACCGCCGGTTGGGTGCGTGAGGCCATGCAGGAAACCGCTGGGATCTCCAATGCCCGTATGGCCGACACCGACATGGGCATAGGCAAAAGTTGGCAGCAACATCAGCGCCGCTACAGATAACCGCAATCGCATCAAAGTTGATTGGCCCATGACCCTAACCTCCCTTTAACCCAAATAATCCATACATGGATACCCACTGTTTTGCCAAGCTTTCAACATGCGGTAGCGAGGGGATGAAATGTGGATTTTTAGAGGCGCCCTTAAGCTTTAAACCGGCTAACCGCACTTTCCAGGGCGCCAGCCAGGCTTTCCAGTTGTTGCGCCTCTCCGGCGATCTCATTCGCCGCCATGCTGTTTTCCTCGGTCATGCGCGCAATTCTTTCTACATTCTGCGCCACTTGGTTGCTGGCGGCGCTCTGCTCGCGCAAGGCGGAAGAAATGTCGCTGACGGCGGAAATCACCTGGTTGGCGCCGTCCCTGATCTGAGTCATCGAGTCGCCGGCGCGATTCGCCATCGCCACCCCTTCGGTCACACGGGCGCTGCCTTCCTGCATGCTCGCCACGGCATGGTGCGTGCCGCTCTGGATGCTGCCGATCATCGCGGTAATTTCCTCGGTGGAGCGGGCAGTACGTTCGGCAAGCTTTCTCACTTCGTCTGCCACCACGGCGAAACCACGTCCTTGTTCACCGGCCCGCGCCGCCTCGATGGCGGCATTGAGCGCCAGCAGGTTGGTCTGGTCGGCGATCTCCTTGATGACGTTGACGATTGCCGAAATCTGGTTGGAGTGCTCGCCCAGTTTCTGAATGAATTGTGAGGATTGATTCACCGAATCGGCGATCTTGCTCATTTCTGCTGCCGCGCCCAGCACTACCTCGCTGCCCTCGGCGGATAGCTCGCCCGCCTTGCGCGCAATGTTGTTGGTTTCCTGCGAACTTTCTGCGACATGATCAATACTGGTCGTTACTTCCTCTACCGCAGCCGCCATTGATGCCGTTGCTTCGCTCTGGCTCTGCGAGCTGACGGCGACGTGATGCGAGGACTCGGAAAGTTTGCCGGCAGCCTGCATGACGCCGCGCGAGTTGGTAATTACTTGCTGGATGATGTCCTGGAAACTCTGGATCATCTGGTTGAATGAATGGCCGATCTGACCGATTTCATCATTGGCGGTAACCGCTACCCGCCGCGACAGATCGTTGCTGCTCTGGATCTGGTCCATGGCGCTTCCCAGCTCATTCAGCGATCGGCTTATGCGGCGGATAACCATTATCATGACCCCGCCGATCAGCGCTGTTATCGTCATGATGATGCCGATCAACCAGGTGGCGTGGTTCCAGAAAATCTTGCCCACATCGTCGAGGTAGATACCGGAACCGATCAGCCAGTTCCAGCCATCGAACTTTTTGACGAATGACAGCTTGGTGTAAAGTTCTTCGGTGGTGCCGCCGCCCGCCTTGGGTTTGGGCCAGTTGTAGGTAACGTAACCCTGGCCGGACTTGCTGGCGACCTCGTTGAAAGCGACGAACAGATTTTTCTTGCCGTCGGTCTTCTCGATGGCGCCGTCAAGCCCGCCCTGCATGCTCGTGGCGCAGTTGAATTTTTCCGCGTCGAGCACTTTGCCGTCCAGCGCAGGCACTGTCGGGTGCATCAGCATTTTCGGTATCGGCGCGGTGAAATCGTTGACCCAGAAGTATTCCTTCTGTTCATAGCGTAACGCCTTGATCGCTTTCAACGCCGCATCTTTCGCCGCATCCTCGGTAAGTACGCCTTTCTGCTGCAAGTCGTAAAAATGGCCGAGCAGGCTGTGGGCGCCCTCGACCAGGTGGCGGGTCTTGACCTTGCGATCCTCGAGCAAGGTAGCCTTCTCTGACTGCAAAGCAAAAACCGCGATCAGTATCATGCCCGTCAAGGCGGCGGCCATGATCAATAACAAACGGGTTTTGATGCTGATGCTTTTCGGAGTTGAGTTCTCGGCTGTCATCTATTTCTTCCCAATCAAGGTCATTTTTCATTAATTGTTAATTGATTATTACATGAGCCGGCACGGGGGAGGATGACCGGCATTCGCCCACAATCCCGCAAAGTACGCCAAGGTTCGCAAGGTACCAAAAGTAGGCGCCTCTAGGCGAAACAATGAGTTAATGAATTATTTTGCATCACCCACATGGTGAGCAGGTTAAGTTGTTCAAGTCCTTGAATTCCTTCGCGTCCATTGCGTCCTTTGCGGTTCAACAGCTTTTTATAGATTTATATCAACGCAACGTAAGAAGACCGTAAGAAGGATGCTGGCGGGATGGATTGTCGAGGCTGCGTCATGGCAGCCGTTGACCGCCGGGCGCTTGCGTCCGGTCAGGTGGGTAGTCTAGTGTCGCCAAGAGAATCCAGAAGCTTGCGGGCATCCTGCATGTCCGGCGTGTCGAAACCCTCGGTAAACCAGCGGTAGACCTCTTCGAGCAAGCTTAGAGCGTCGTCGCCTTTCCCCTGCTTTTGCCATAGCCGGGCCAGGCTCATGGCCGCGCGCAATTCCAGGGATTTCGCCTGTTGTCGCCGGCTGAGCGCGAGCGCCTGGTGAAAACAGGCGGCGGCTTGCGTTTCGTCGGCATCGGCCAGCCCGAGCAGCGATTCGCCTTTGAGGCGATGTAGTTCGGCCTCGACGTGGTGATCGCCGAGGGCGTTGCCGACCGCCAACGCTTCATCATTCACGCTCAGTGCGGCGTCGAAGCGGCCCAGCACGACGCAGGCATCGACCAGCGGCTCCAGCACGACGAGGGTGACGCCGCCCATCGCCGCGCGCGTCGCCTCGACGCATTGCTGCAATGATTCGACGCTTTCGCGCTGGTTCTGCATGGCGCGCGCCCAGCCGTGCGCCAGGGCGGCGCCGATTTGCCAGAGGGGAAAGCCGTGGTGGTTTGCCAGATTCAGCGTTTCCTGCGCCAGGGACAGAGCTGCCTCGGGCCGACGCAGGCGGCAGTGCAGGATCGCGGCAAAGGTCAGCGCGTAGGCCAGGCTGTAGGGATGCCCGAGACGGCGCGCCAGCGCCAGGGTTTGCGCGCTGGCCTGGCGCGCCTGGTCGGGAAAGCCGAGGAACCACAGCACCCAGGAAGCATACGCGCCGCCGGTGACGCCCGCGTCCTCGCCGAACCCGGCAACGTGGTTTGCATGGTGGGCGGGTTGGTACAGCGCCCTGACGTGTTCGAGATGCTCGCGCGCCGCCGCGAATTCGCCCTGCCAATACAGGGTGTCGGCGAGCGCGAAATGGCTTTGCTGGACTTGCACCGGGTCGCCGCTGTAATTTGCCATGCGCAGGAGTTGCTGCGCGAGTTCCAGCGCGCCGGCATAACCGGCGCGGGAGCTGGCGCTTGCCCACAACCCCCAGACCGCCGGAAACAGTTCCGGGGCGCTTTCATGCTGGCCGCACAACGTCATTGCGCGCGCATAGGCGTCGGCGCCTTGTGCGGAAGCGTAACCTTGCGCCGCACAGGCCGCAGCGCCGAGGCCGATCTGGAGATCAAGCTCCAGGCGCAGCCGCCCCGCGCTGGCCGGCAGCTTCTCGATCAGCGCCAAACCCGACTTGAAATGCGCGACCGCTTCCTGGCTGGCCGAGTGCCGGCTGGCGAGCTTGCCCGCCGCGATCCAGCAGGCGATGGCCTCCCGGATTTCGCCGCCCGCCGCCCAGTGCTGCGCCAGGAACTCCGGCCTGATCTCGGCACCGTCCGTTTTCAGCGCGGCGGCGATGCGCCGGTGCGCAGCCTCCCGCTCGACCCGCGTTTGTGATTGATACGCCGCATCGCGGATCAGGGCGTGCCGAAAATGCAAAACGCCCGTGGCATCGCCCCACAGCAGCCCCGCATCCTGCAACTGGCGCAGCAACTGCGCCAGTGTGGCCTCATCGAAACGAGCGATGCGGCGCAGCACATCAAAGCTGAATTCGCGCCCGATGGAGGCCGCTGACTGGGCGACGATTTTGGCCACTCCCATGCCATCGAGACGCGCCGCGAGCAGATCCTGCAAGGTGGATGGAATCGCCGACCGATCATTGACGGCAACCTCTCTGGCCAGTTCCTCGGCAAACAGCGGGATGCCGTCGGCGCGTTCGACGATGCGGCGCGCCGTAGCCGGCGCGATCTCCGGCGTCACGGCAGCGATCAGCGCTGCCGTCTGGGCGTCATCGAGAGCATTCAGGGTTAGCGTACAGGCAGCGCTTTCCTGCCAGGATGGCTGAAACTCGGGTCTGGCGGTGAACACGGCCAGTACCGGCGCTACGCGTTCCTGCGTAACGAACAGTTTCAGCAGTTCAAGCGTGGAGGGATCGGCCCAGTGCAGGTCTTCCACCACCAACAGGAGCGGCTGCTGTGCCGCCAGCGCGTACAGGCGGTCGAGCACCAGCGCCAGCGTCTTCTCGCGCTGTTGTTGCGGCGGGAAAGCCGGCTCCCGGTAAGGCGCCCGCAGCGGCAGCGAAAGCATCCTGGCGAGCAGCGGCACCGCGTCCCGGTCGGTTCTCGGGCAGTGCGTTTCAACGTAGCCCGCCAGCTTGTCGAACTTCGCCGCCGGGGTGTCGTCGGGCGAAAACGCCGATACGAATCCAAACAATGCGGCCAGCGGATAGAAAGGCGACTGGCTGTGTTCTGGAAAGCAGCGCAGTTCCCGCACCACATAGGCTTGTTCGTGCAACGCCTCCTTGAGGGTGAGTACCAGGCGCGACTTGCCGATCCCAGCCTCGCCGCGCAGCAGCACGATGCGCCGCGTACCTCGGCGGGCGTCCTGCCACAGGGCGAGCAGAGCCGCAATCTCGTCCCTGCGCCCGACCAGCGGGGTCAGGCTGGCTGCGGCTTCGAGACGGCATCTCGCCCTGCTTTCCCGGTCAACCTTGAACACTTCCAACGAGCGGGCGCTGCCGGGCAGTTGCCGAGACCCCAGACTCATGCCCTCGAAATAACCCGCCACCAGGCGCTGCGTCGCCACGCTGATCGCCACCTCGCCGGGATCAGCCAACTGGCACAGGCGGATCGCCAGCTCCGAGGTTGCGCCGACGGCATCCGGCGCCTGCTGGTCGCCGCCGCCGATCACCATGCCGGTGTGGACGCCAACGCACAGTTCGAGGCCGACGAACGCCGCGTGCGTCACCGCCAGGGCCGCCTGCACCGCCAGGCGGGCAGCATTTTCGCTGGCCTGCGGGTAGCCGAAATAAGCCAGCAGGCTCCCCCCGTGGACTTGCACGAGATATCCTGAATAGCTGCGGATGATTTCGCTGCAGCAAGCCTGCGGCGCAAGCAGCAGAGCCATGGCCTCGTCCGGGTCTTCCACGCCAACGGGTGCCAGCTTGCAGTAGAGCACCGTGACTTGTCGTCGCTCCGTGACCGGTAGTGGCAAAGCTGCCGGGGCTGGGGTCAGCACGCGATCTACGACCGGCGACAGTTCGCCACAGCGGATACGCTCCGCCAGAGCGAGGGTCTTTTCAGAAGGCAATACGCCCAACTCCCTTTTCAGCGCCCGGCAACACGTCTCGTATTGGGCAAGGGCGGTGGCGTGCTGCCCATTGAGCACAAACAGCCACATCGCCCGCCGCAGGCCTTCCTCGTTCCAGGGCTCCAGTTCCAGAAAGCGCAAGGCGAACGGCAAGGACTTGGCATAGGCGCCCATCTGCTCGTGACAATCCGCAAGACGGGCCAACAGGCCGAGGGCGCACAGGTGCAGCGCCTCGCGCCGAACCTGCAGCCACTCTTCGAAGTCCAGACACTCGGGCAGCGAGAACCCCGCCATGAACTCACCCCGATAACGTGCGGCGAGGATTTCCATTTGCAAGAGACAGGGGGCGCAGTATGCCGGACAGGGCGTCGCCGGACACGCGGGGGCGGGAGCTGCAAACTCTGCCGCATCGATCTCCAGACCGGCTACGGGGTCGAGTCGAATGAACTCGCGGTCGACCTGCAGCAGGGGCGCCACAAGATCCGCCGCGTTGAGCGTCTGGCGCAGGTCATGCAAGACTTGCCGGAGATTGGTCAAGGCCGCCTCGCGGGTAAGATCAGGCCAGAACATGGCCGCCAGGGTTGCCCGCGAGTGTGCCCGACCGGGTTCCGCCGCCAGGTACGCGAGCAGCGCCCGGCCTTTCTCGTAAGCCAGCTCGCAAGGCTGCGCGTCGCGGTCAAGCGCGAAACCTCCGAGCACGCGGAGCGAGAGTCGGGCGGAAGGATTCATCGCCAGTAAGGTAGGCCCATTCGTCAAGACGAATTTCCCGAGAACTAAGCTGCATCCATTACTTCACACGCAGCGGAACAGCGCTGCCCCGGTTCTGCCCATGCGCAAGGTATCCATATAACGCAACTCCAGTTACAAACCCCAATTCTTGATTATTCCTACGCTAGCGCTGTATTGTGCCAGCCAGCCGTGAGAAATGCATTGATTTTTCTACTTAACTAATTCGCTCCATCTGTTTGATTTTTGTCACCATTCCACGCCACGATTTTATCACGGCAAAAAGTCTCGCAAGACTCTCAACACCACGCAACTGACCCGATCGCACAATAGCGGGTAGCGGGAAAATGACGTTTATTCGCCACAGCATCAAAAACCTGTAGGTAAATACAGACTTCGCACCAAGCAAAAATGTTGCCACGATCAAGTCGTTAGCTGTGTCTCTCCAGGCTGATATACTATTCTTATCGTTGCTCTACCGCGCAAAACTCGCCAAGGCAAGCATGGGGAAAACATGACAAAATTCGCCAAACGCTCGAAAAAAGCCGGCCTGCCACCCGGCACGCTGGTTCACATCGGGAAAAAACGAGACGAAAAGACCCGCATCAGGCTGATCAATTACGACGAATCCAGTTTCTCGGACAAGGAAACGGAAGCCCTCGAGGAGTACTGCGCCGCCAGGGCAGACACAGGTATCACTTGGGTCAACGTCGACGGCATCCACCAGATCGACCTGTTTCAGCGCATCGGCGACTGTTTCGGGCTGCACCCGCTGGTGCTGGAAGACATCATGAACACCGACCAGCGCCCGAAAATGGAGGATTTCGGCGATTACGTCTACATCGTGCTGAAAATGCTGTCCCTCAACGACCGAGGGGAAGTCGCCGCCGAACAGGTGAGCCTGATCCTGGGAAAGAATTTCGTGCTGTCCTTCCGCGAGCAGAATAGCGACATCTTCGACCCCATCGTGGAGCGCATCAAAAGCGGCAAGGGGTTCATCCGCAAGGCTGGGGCGGACTATCTCGCCTACGCGCTGCTCGATGCGGTGGTGGACCGCTATTTCGTGGTGCTGGAAAAGCGGGAAGAAGAAATCGACGCCCTCGAGGAGGAAGTCATTGCCAATGCCACGCCTAAAACCCTGCAAAGAATCCACAAACTCCGTCGCGAACTGATCTTCCTGCGCAAGGCCATCTTCCCATTTCGCGGCGTCATCGGTGCGCTGGAACGCGGCGAATCAGCCTTCTTCGAGCAAACTTCTCGGATTTACCTGCGTGACATTTACGACCACACCATCCACATCATCGACACGCTGGAAACCTTCCGCGATCTCGCCACCGGCCTGCTCGACATCTACCTGTCCAGCGTCAGCAACCGCATGAATTCGGTAATGCGCATCCTCACCGTGATCGCCACCATCTTCATGCCGCTCACCTTTCTCGCCGGCGTCTACGGCATGAACTTCAAACACATGCCTGAACTCGAATGGACCTGGGGCTACCCGGCGGTGCTGCTGCTGATGGTGACAGTAGGTATCGGGATGCAGGTGTATTTCCGCAAGAGAAAGTGGCTATAAGCCGGTACTCTCCGGGCAGTTGTCCGTCCATGCTAGAATTCAGACCTCTCACTCTTGTTCAAACCACGCCATGCCTCAGAGTACTCACAACCTGCTGACAGAGCTTCTTTCCGATCTGGAACAGACCAGGATACTGTGGCAGCTGGCAGTGCTGGGATTCAGCCTGGCGCTGGCATGGGGCTTCAGCCGCGTGTTGAAGAACCGCCTGCCCAAATCGGAAGGCGCAATCAAAGTTGGCCTGGGCGGGGTTTCCAGGGTGGCTTTTCCTCTGGTCGCACTGCTGCTGGTGGTGATCGGAAAGACCGTGCTCAAGAACTGGTACTCCATCAATCTGCTGAACGTCGCCACTTCCCTGCTCCTGGCCATGGCACTGGTCCGCCTTGCCGTCTATGCCCTGCGCAAGATTTTCGCCCCGAGCGGTTGGCTACACAGTTCCGAGCGCTTCATTGCCACGGTCATCTGGATCGGCCTCGCCCTGCACCTCACCGGATTTCTCCCCGAAATCCTGGATGCCATGGACGAGCTCAGCTTCCATATCGGCAAGCAGAAAATTTCATTGCTCACCATCCTGAGCGGCATCCTGTCCGTCCTGGTCACCGTGCTGGCGGCGATGTGGCTGGGACGGGTACTCGAAAACCGGGTAATGGCCACGGAAAATTGGGACATGAATCTGCGCGTGGTGCTGTCCAAGCTGTTCCGCGCCATACTGGTCGTGCTCGGCATACTAGTCGCACTGCCTCTGGCCGGCATCGACATCACCGTGCTTTCGGTATTCGGCGGCGCCCTGGGCGTAGGCATCGGCTTGGGCCTGCAAAAAATCGCCAGCAATTACATTAGCGGCTTCATCATCCTGATCGACCGTTCCATCCATCCCGGCGATGTGTTGACCGTCGACAACCGCTTCGGCACGGTTTCGCAGCTCACTGCCCGCTACCTGGTATTGCGTAACAGTGACGGCACCGAGGCAATCATCCCCAACGACACCCTGATCACCTCCACCGTCATCAATCACTCCTACTCCAACCGGGAAATGCGCATCGGCATCCCGGTGCAGGTCAGCTACCAAAGCGATCTGGACAAGGCCATGACCCTCATTCGGCAGGCAGCGGAAAAGCACCCGCGCGTGCTCAAGGACCCCGAACCCAAAACCTTTTTGAAGGCATTCGGCGAAAACGGCATCGATCTGGAACTGGATATCTGGATCAACGACCCGGAAGAAGGCCAGCTCAACCTGCGCTCGGATATAAACCTGGAAATCTGGCGCCAGTTCCAGGCTGCAGGCATCGAAATCCCCTACCCGCAAAGAGATATCCGCATTATCGGCAACCAGCCCGGCTAATTCCAATTTGCGTTTAACCCAGATTGTCCATTGGAATGCACGTACATGCTGGAGCGCCGCCCTCGGCGCGAATGCGGCCGCAAATCGCGGCCAACTCCCATCCCCATCCTAACCTTCCCCTTGAAGGGGAAGGGACGATCGCCCTCTCCCCCTTTGGGGGAGAGTTGGAGAGAGGGTTGGCGCCGCTCCTACAGCGGTGTTTTGGCTCTAATGGATTATCTGGGTTCATGGATCGTAGTGGATCGGTGTCGAATTATATTTTGCCTTCTAAGTGCAGCAGGGTGGCTGAACGCCAAACCAGAAATTGACCCTCACCGTAAGGCGGCGCATAATCACATTATAAACCGCACTATATGGAGCACGATAATGAGCACGATTAGCGCCAACGATTTGAAAACAAAAGGAGTTTCAGCCATCGAGGCGGCACTGAGCAGCGAGCCTGAAGCCGCAATCTCGGTACGCGGCAAGGAGCGCTTCGTCGTCATGGATGTGGCACATTACCGCTATCTGCGCGAGTGCGAACTGGAAGCCGCTTTACTGCAAACCCGGTCTGATCTGACCGAGGGCCATTTCGTCAAGGAATCAGCCGATGCGCATCTCACCCGCATGCAAACTTTGATCAACTCGAAAACCAGTGCCTGACCTGTCGTGGCCTTCACGCTGGTTTTCACGCAGCAATACGACAAGCGCGCAGAGCGCTTTCTGCGCCGCCACCCTGAATTGATGCCGCTCTACCACAAAACCCTGAAACTGCTGGAAGCAAACCCTCACCACCCGTCGCTACGCCTTCACGCACTTTCCGGCAAGCTAACGGGACTACACTCGATATCGATCAACCTGTCCTATCGCATCACGCTCGAACTGCTGATTAACGACCGGGAAATCATCCCGGTCAACATCGGCGACCACGATACGGTGTATTAGCGAGAGCCACCGCGAACGGCCAATAAAAAAACCCGCCGAAGCGGGTTTTTTTATCACGCAATACCGGGAAACCGCTTAGCTTAGCTTACTTCAGCTTGGTTTCCTTGTAGTCCACGTGTTTGCGCGCCACCGGATCAAATTTCTTGATCAGCATCTTTTCCGGCATGGTACGTTTGTTCTTGTCGGTAGTATAAAAGTGACCGGTTCCAGCAGTGGATTCCAGTTTGATTTTCTCGCGTCCGCCTTTTGCCATTTTTCAGCCCCTTAAATGCTTTCGCCGCGAGCGCGTAGCTTCGCCAGCACGGCGTCGATGCCGTTCTTGTCAATGGTGCGCAGTGCAGCGCAGGAAAGGCGCATACTCACCCAGCGGTTTTCGCTTTCCACCCAGAACTTGCGGTTTTGCAGGTTCGGCAGGAAACGACGTTTAGTCCTGTTGTTGGCGTGGGAGACGTTATTCCCCGACATCGGCTTCTTGCCGGTGATCTTGCATACGCGGGCCATGGTATTGCTCCAGAAAATAGAATAATGAATTACGAAAAACGCGATTTATACCCTATTTTCGCCCTATAAGGCAAGAGAAAATTATTCTCCCTAGAGCAGGCCTCGCTCTGCGAATGACAAAAAACCGCTGCCGGCAACGATAAAATGATCCAGCACCCGGACGTCCACCAGAACCAGGGCATTTTTCAGCGCCTGGGTCAGCACCTGGTCGGCATTGCTGGGCTCGGCCACGCCGGAGGGATGGTTATGGGCCAGGATCAGCGCGGCGGCATTATGGTGCAGGGCACGCTTGACCACTTCGCGCGGGTAGACGCTGGTCTGGGTCAGCGTACCGCGAAACAGTTCCTCGCTGACTATGACGCGATTTTGCGCATCCAGGAACAAGGCCATAAAGATTTCGTGGGGCAGGCCCTGTAACCGGAGCCGCAAATAATCGCGCACGGCCTGCGGCGAGGACAGGACATCGCGCTGCGCGATGTCTTCCTGCAGCGCGCGCCGCGCCATCTCCAGCACCGCCTGCAACTGGGTGTATTTCGCCGCACCCATGCCCTTGGTCTGGCAAAACTCCTTTTCACTTGCCGCAAACAAGGCGTTCAGGCCGCCGAAGCGGCCATGCAGCTCCCGCGCCAGATCCACCGCGCTTTTTCCCGGCAGGCCGGTGCGCAGGAAGATCGCCAGCAACTCGGCGTCCGACAGGCTGGACGCGCCTTTCTGCAGGAGCTTCTCGCGGGGTCGTTCGCCTTCCGGCCAATCCGTTATCGCCATGACAAATTCTTTTTGTTTCAAGTAGAATGAAGAGATTATGACCGATTCAGCGAAAAAACGCCTGGTTCTCGGCGTCACCGGCGGCGTGGCCGCCTACAAGGCCGCAGAGCTTACCCGCCTGCTGGCGAAAAACGGCATCGAGGTTCAGGTGATCATGACCGAAGCGGCCCGCCACTTCGTCGCCCCCGCCACCTTCCAGGCACTCTCCGGCAAGCCGGTGCTGTCCGATTTATGGGACGGCCAGGCGGCCGGCGGCATGGCGCACATCGATGTCACGCGCGGCGCCGACGCGGTGCTGATCGCCCCGGCCAGCGCCGATTTTATCGCCAAGCTTGCACACGGCGCCGCGGACGACCTGCTCTCCGCCGTCTGCCTGGCGCGCGCCTGCCCGCTCCTGGTCGCCCCGGCGATGAACCGCGAAATGTGGGATAACCCGGCCACCCATCGCAACATCATCCAGCTCAAGCGCGACGACATCACCATCCTCGGCCCGGCCAGCGGCCCTCAGGCCTGCGGCGAAACCGGCATGGGGCGGATGGTGGAGCCGGAAACACTGCTCGAAGACATCGAATCGTTCTGGCATCCCAAGCTGCTGAAAGGCCAACGCGTGCTGGTCACCGCCGGGCCGACCTACGAAGCGATCGATGCAGTACGCGCTATCACCAACCTGAGCTCGGGCAAAATGGGTTACGCCGTTGCCCGCGCCGCCATCGAAGCCGGCGCGGAAGTCACCCTGGTCTCCGGCCCGACCTGCCTGACTCCGCCCACAGCGGCGAAAACCATAGCCGTCACCAGCGCCCAGCAGATGCTCGAAGCGGTCAACAAGGAAATTGCCGAAACCGACATCTTCATCAGCGTCGCAGCGGTTGCGGACTATTACGTGCTCAACCCGAGCGAGCAGAAGATCAAGAAAGACGCCCACATCCTCACCCTGGAACTGGCGCCCAACCCG
>JAUYEK010000094.1 GCA_030691435.1 Sulfuricella sp.
GGCAGCACCGGCGACAGCAACGCAAAATCCAGCTCCAGTTCGGCAGCCCGCTCCAATTCGCGCCTGTCATGGCAGGAGGCGCTCACCAACTCCACTTCCGGCCGGGCCGTCAACGCCATCAGTTGCGACGAATTCAACTGCACCCCATCCGCCCCAACCTCTAGCGCCAGTACCGCATCGCCGTTGATGACCACGCGAGCGCCGTGAGAATGTGCCCGCCGCACCACCTCGGCGGCAAAAGCGCGCAAGGTTGCCGCTTCCATGGCCTTCTCCCGCACCTGGATCAGTTTGACCCCCTGCTGCAGCGCAGCCTGCAACCGCTCCAGAAACGGTTCCACGCCAAGTTCGGCGGCGTGAGTAATCGCACACACCGGGGGCAACACAAGCGAACGCAGAATCGGTCCATTGGCCGGCAATAGCGGCGTCACGCTCACTGCATCGGGATATTGCCATGAAAGGTGCTGGTTTTCTTTACCGTGAGGCTCTCCGCGCCAGCTCACCACGCGAAAGAAATGCAGCCGCACCGTGGCATGGGGGTAGGAATAAACGCGGGTCAGCCAAGGATGCGCCACATCCACCTCGATCCCCAGCTCCTCGTGCAGTTCGCGAACCAGAGCATGATAGGGCGACTCGCCCGCTTCGATCTTGCCGCCGGGAAACTCCCACCATCCGGCATAAGGTTTGCCCGTCGGGCGCTCTGCCAATAAAAACTCGCCATCGGGCCGCTGCATGACGGCGGCGGCGACCTCCAGAATGTTTGTCATCAGCTCCGGTACTCGGCATTGATCCTGACGTAATCATAAGAGAAGTCGCAGGTCCATACCGTGGCCATGGCCGAACCACGGTCGAGCAGAACCCGCACGGTGATCTCGGGTTCCTTCATCACCCGCTGGCCGTCCTGCTCCTGATAGCTCGCCGCGCGGCCGCCATTTTCCGCTACCAGCACATCGCCCAGATAAAGCCTGAGCCTGTCCACATCCAGATCGGCGATGCCGGCATAGCCGATGGCGGCGAGTATCCGCCCCAGATTGGGATCCGAAGCGAAGAAAGCGGTCTTTACCAGGGGGGAGTGCGCGATGGCATACGCCACTTGGCGGCATTCCGCTTCCGAGGCCCCGCCCTCGACGGCGATGGTCATGAACTTGGTCGCACCTTCGCCGTCCCGGACGATGGCCTGGGCCAGCACTTGCGCCACCTCGGTGACCGCATCGCGCAGAGCAGCATAGTGAGCGCTTGCCGCATCGGTAATTTCTGCCACGCCAGCCTCGCCGGTCGCGACCAGCATGAAGGAATCATTGGTGGAGGTATCGCCATCCACCGTGATGCAGTTGAAGGAACGATCGGCGGCATGGCGCACCAACGCCTCCAGCAGGGGCTGGCTGAGCGCCGCGTCGGTGGCAACATAGCCGAGCATGGTCGCCATGTTGGGATGGATCATGCCGGAGCCCTTGGCGATGCCGGTGATGGTGACCGTCGCGTCGCCCAGCCTGATCCGCTTCGACACCGCCTTGGACACGATGTCGGTGGTCATGATCGCCTGCGCAGCGTCGAACCAGTTGCTTTCCTTAAGGTCGGCCACTGCCGCCGGCAGGCCGGCAACAATCTTCTCTACCGGCAGCGGCTCCAGGATCACGCCGGTGGAGAAAGGCAGCACCTGTTCCTCCGCGCAACCCAGCAGCTTCGCCACCTCGGCGCAAGTCCGCCGGGCGCGATTCAGCCCCTCTGCACCGGTGCCGGCATTGGCGTTACCGGTGTTCACCACCAGCGCGCGGATACGGTTACCCGCAGCAAGGTGCGCCTTGCACAACGCCACCGGCGCGGCGCAAAAGCGGTTCTGCGTGAACACCCCAGCCACCCGGGCCCGCTCGCCCAGCCGCATCACCAGCAAGTCCTTGCGATTGACCTTCTTGATACCGGCTTCGGCGATGCCGAGGGTGATGCCTTTGACGGGCAGCAGTTGATCGGGGTTGGGCGGAGTGAGATTGACGGGCATGTTGTTTAGTCCTGAGTGCTGCGTCCTGAGTGCCGAGTCCCGGTGGTTTTACTCAGGACTCAGCACTCAGGACTCTTAACTGAGCTTGCCATGGCACTGCTTGTACTTCCTGCCCGAACCGCACGGGCAGGGATCGTTGCGTCCGACCTTGTCGCCGGCGCGGACGAAGGGGTGACGCTCCTCACCCTCGGCATCCTCGCCATCACCACCATCCCCGCCCAGCGCCTCGTCGTAATCGGCGTGGTGGTATTGAACATTGGACGGTTGCGGCTGGGCTTCCACCGCTTCCACGTCCTCTTCGCTGCGGATTTGCACGGTCAGCACGATCTGGGTGACTTCGCGCTTGATGCGGTCGAGCATGTCGGAGAACAGTTCGAACGCTTCGCGCTTGTATTCCTGCTTCGGATTTTTCTGAGCATAACCGCGCAGATGGATGCCCTGACGCAGATGATCCAGCGCTGCCAGATGCTCGCGCCAGTGAGTGTCCAGGCTTTGCAGCATGACCGCGCGTTCGAAGTGGTGCATGGTTTCGACACCAACCGATTCCAGCTTGTGCTGGTACTGGGCGTTGGCTGCATCGATGACGCGTTTTCGCAGGCCATGTTCGTCCAGGCTGGATTCCTGGTCCAGCCACTCGCGTAGCGGCAGAACCAACTGCCATTCGGCGTGCAGCGACTTCTCCAGCCCCGCCACGTCCCACTGCTCTTCCATGCTTTCCGGCATGATGTACTGGCTGATGTGGTCGTTGACCACATCCTCGCGCATCGCCTGGATGGTTTCGGAAATATCGGCGGCCTCCAGCAACTCGTTGCGCTGGGCGTAGATCACTTTGCGCTGGTCGTTGGAGACATCGTCGTACTCCAGCAACTGCTTGCGAATGTCGAAGTTGCGCGCCTCCACCTTGCGCTGGGCATTCTCGATGGCGCGAGTCACCCAGGGGTGCTCGATCGCCTCGCCCTCCGGCATCTTCAGGCGATCCATGATGGCCGCCACGCGGTCGGAAGCAAAAATGCGCAGCAGCGGATCTTCCAGCGACAAGTAGAAACGGCTGGAGCCATCATCGCCCTGGCGCCCGGCACGGCCGCGCAACTGGTTGTCGACGCGGCGCGACTCATGCCGCTCGGTGCCGATGATGTGCAGACCGCCCGCAGCCAGAACCTGGTCATGCACTGGCTGCCATTCGCCCTTGACCGCATCGTGGCGCTTGATTTTTTCCTCTTCGCTCAGGCTCTCGTCGTGGCGAATCTTCTCGAAATCGCCTTCGAAGCTGCCGCCCAGCACGATATCCGTGCCGCGGCCCGCCATGTTGGTGGCGATGGTAATCGCTTGCGGCCGACCCGCCTGCGCCACGATCTCGGCCTCGCGCGCGTGCTGCTTGGCGTTGAGCACCTGATGCGCAAGCTTTTCCTTCTCCAGCAGATCGGAAATGTATTCCGAAGTTTCGATCGAGGTCGTGCCCACCAGCACCGGCTGGCCGCGCTCGTAGCAGTCCTTGACGTCATTGATCACCGCCTGATATTTTTCCTTGGCGGTGAGATATACCTTGTCCATCATATCCTTGCGGATGGTCGGGCGATGCGGCGGAACGATCACGGTTTCCAGGCTGTAGATTTGCTGGAACTCGTACGCCTCGGTATCCGCCGTACCGGTCATGCCGGCCAGCTTGTGGTACATGCGGAAATAATTCTGGAAGGTGATCGAGGCCAGCGTCTGATTTTCCTTCTGGATCGCCACGCCCTCTTTCGCTTCCACCGCCTGATGCAATCCATCGCTCCAGCGCCGCCCCGGCATCAACCGGCCGGTAAATTCGTCGACAATGACGACTTTCCCTTCCTGCACGA
>JAUYEK010000095.1 GCA_030691435.1 Sulfuricella sp.
GCGTGCTCGGCGGCGGCCTGGTGCCGGGCGGGGTGGTGCTGATCGGCGGCGATCCGGGTATCGGCAAGTCCACTCTGTTGCTGCAGGCCTTGTGCCATCTCGGTGCGAGCAATAAGGTGCTGTACGTCAGCGGCGAGGAATCCGCGCAGCAGATCGCGCTCCGTGCCAGGAGGCTGGCGCTTGACGCGGGGCCGGTGCAGCTGCTGGCGGAAATCCAGCTGGAGAAGATCAGCGCCACCTTGCTGGCGCAGAAGCCCGATGTAGCGGTGATCGATTCGATCCAGACCGTTTATTCCGAGGCGCTGCAATCCGCTCCCGGCAGCGTGGCGCAGGTGCGCGAGTGCGCGGCGCAGCTGACGCGCCTGGCGAAGCAGACCGGCATCACCGTCATCCTGGTCGGCCACGTTACCAAGGAAGGCGCCTTGGCCGGGCCGCGCGTGCTCGAGCACATCGTCGATACGGTGCTGTATTTCGAGGGCGACAGCAATTCCAGTTTTCGCCTGATCCGCGCCTTCAAGAACCGCTTCGGCGCGGTCAACGAGCTGGGCGTGTTCGCCATGACCGAGAAGGGGTTGCGCGAGGTGAGCAACCCTTCGGCGCTGTTCCTCTCCCATCACGGCCAGGAAGTGGCGGGTTCGTGCGTGATGGTGACGCAGGAAGGTACGCGACCGCTGTTGGTGGAAGTGCAGGCCCTGGTGGATGAGGCGCATGCGCCCAATCCGAGAAGATTGTCCGTCGGCCTGGAACAGAACCGGCTGGCGATGCTGCTGGCAGTGTTGCACCGCCATGCCGGCATCGCCTGTTTCGATCAGGATGTGTTCGTCAATGCCGTGGGCGGAGTCAAGATTACCGAACCGGCGGCCGACCTGGCGGTGCTTCTGGCGATCGTTTCATCCCTGCGCAACAAACCGCTGCCGGCCAAGCTGGTGGTATTCGGCGAAGTTGGCCTGGCCGGCGAAGTCCGCCCGGTACAACGCGGCCAGGAACGCTTGAAAGAGGCCGCCAAGCTGGGTTTCACCCACGCGGTCATCCCCAAGGCCAACAATCCGAAGCAGCGTATTGCCGGCATGGAGGTGGTGGCGGTGGATCGACTCGAGGATGCGGTGGCATATTGCAGGGGCTAAAATTAAGTGACATGATGATCCTGTCGAGGAAACACTAATCTAACCTTGGTGAGCGGGTTGGACGGAGCTACAAGATGTCAAAGTTGCTGGTCTATTTCGATGGGGAACTGGTTGGGGAGCAGCAGCTCGATCATGAGCGCATCATGATCGGGCGCAAGCCTGACAACGATTTGCAACTGGCTCACAATGCAGTGAGCGGCAGCCATGCCATGGTCGTTACGATCCGTAACGACTCCTTTCTGGAAGATCTGAACAGTACCAACGGCACCAAGGTCAACGGCAAAAGCATCAAGAAATGCCTGTTGCGTGATGGTGATGAAATCAAAGTGGCGAAACACGTGCTGAAATATGTGTTTGAACCTCTCGAGCTCAAGCCGGAAGAGGATGGCAGTCGCCGCTCTGAAAAGCTGCGGCACCTCGAGAACCTGATCCAGAGCGCCGACGACACCCTGGCAACCCATGAAAATATGATGCTCCAGACCCAGCGCTTTTCCTCTGTCACGCAGGTAAAAACTCATTCTGGCAGCAGACCGGTTGGGAGATACCCCTCTGGAGATATGCCGGTGGCGGGTCTCCAGATTCTAAGCGGAGTTGGCGCCGGCAAGGAAATGGATCTGGATCGAACCCTGACCACGCTGGGCAAGCCCGGCATACAGGTGGCGGTAATCACTCGCCATCAGGGAGGTTATACCCTGACCCACCTGGAAGGCGCGAAAACGCCCCTGTTGAATGGCGTTGCCGTCAGCGGCCAGCCCCATGTGCTGGAAGACCATGACATTATCGAAATTGCCGGGATCAAGCTGGAGTTCTATCTGAAAAGACAGGCTGCAATGCCAGCGAGCGGCCGGCAAGGTGTTTCCCCCACGCTCAAATAACTTATTTTCTGCGTTCCGCCTTTACCGCGCGGTATACCGGTCCCCAGATGGGGTGTCCTGCCTCCGCCGGCTCCAGGTCGAATTTGTTATCCTTCTCCAGCGCTTTCCTGAATTCATCGCGGCATTGCTTCTCCCGGTTCGACAGGCAGTGAATGAATGCCAGGTATTTATGCGCCCGCACGGTATCGCTGTCGAAGGTTAAGCCCGATTCCAGCGCGCTTTGCAGGCTTTTTGCCGCAGTCTTGTAGTTGCCGTCTTCGTAGTTTTTTATGCCGTTCGAAAGTTCCTGCTCCGCCTTGCGCGGCGAAAGCTTGTCGAGCCCGACATCCCTGACCGGCCCGGAAGAGCAGCCTGTGCCGAGCAGCAGAAGCAGGGTGGATATCAGAACAAGCAGGCGGGAGCGCATCATATTATGACCCTAATTTATCCTATAAAAAGCAGTTCAGCCA
>JAUYEK010000015.1 GCA_030691435.1 Sulfuricella sp.
GTGGGCCGGGGCGCAGGCGTTCTCCTCCTTCGACACCTACATGGCGCCTTTTATCCGCAATGACAATCTGCCCTACTCCTGCGTCAAGCAGTACATCCAGGAGCTGATCTACAACCTCAACGTGCCGTCGCGCTGGGGCACCCAGACGCCGTTCACCAACCTGACCTTCGACTGGGTCTGCCCGGAAGACCTGCGCGAGCAGATACCTATCGTCGGCGGCAAGGAAATGCCGTTCAGCTATGGCGATCTTCAGGTCGAGATGGACATGATCAACCGCGCCTACATCGAGGTAATGACCACCGGCGATGCCAAAGGGCGAGTGTTCACCTTCCCCATCCCGACCTACAACATGACGCCGGACTTCCCGTGGGAAAGCGAAAACGCCACCCTGCTGTTCGAGATGACGGCAAAATACGGCCTGCCCTACTTCCAGAATTTCATCAATTCCGAGCTCAAGCCCAACATGGTGCGCTCGATGTGCTGCCGCCTGCAACTCGACCTGCGCGAGCTCCTGAAGCGCGGCAACGGTCTGTTCGGCAGCGCCGAGCAGACCGGTTCACTGGGCGTGGTCACCATCAATTGCGCCCGCCTGGGCTACCTCTACCAGAACAACGAGGAGGCCCTGCTCAGCCGCCTCGACGAACTGATGGAAATCGCCAAGAACAGCCTGGAGATCAAGCGCAAGGTGATCCAGCGCCACATGGACGCAGGGCTGTTCCCTTACACCAAGCGCTACCTCGGCACGTTGCGCAACCACTTCTCCACGCTGGGCGTCAACGGCATCAACGAGATGATCCGCAATTTCAGTCACGACGAGCACGATATCACGACCGAATGGGGCCACTCTTTCGCGGTGCGCCTGCTCGATCACGTGCGCTCCAGGATGCTCGCCTTCCAGGAAGAAACCGGCCACATGTACAACCTGGAAGCGACGCCGGCGGAGGGCACCACTTACCGCTTCGCCAGGGAGGACCGCAAGCGCTTCGCCGACATCATCCAGGCCGGCACCAAAGAAACACCCTACTACACCAACTCCTCGCAACTGCCGGTCGGTTTCACCGACGATCCGTTCGAGGCGCTGGAACGGCAGGAGGTGTTACAGAAAAAATATACCGGCGGCACCGTGTTGCACCTCTACATGACCGAGCGCATCAGCAGCGCGGAAGCCTGCAAGACGCTGGTGCGCCGCGCCCTGGAAAAATTTGGCCAGCCGTATATCACGATTACGCCGACGTTCTCGATTTGCCCTCAGCACGGGTATCTTGAGGGCGAACACAAATTCTGTCCGAAATGCGACCAGGAACGCCTGGCCGAAAAACGGTGCAAAAAGTTAGCAGCAGCCTGACCAACCACCTATAACATAATTAAAGGAAAGCACCATGACCGACCTGTCCAACCAGACCAACCTCAATAGCGATGAAATCATTTTAACCGATGAGGAGCGCCAGCCCTGCGAAGTGTGGACCCGCGTGATGGGCTACCATCGACCAGTGACTTCGTTTAACATCGGCAAAAAAGGCGAGCATTACGAGCGCAAGTTCTTCCAGGAATGCCGCACCAAACTGGCGGCCTGAAAATAAAATAATAGCCACAATAAAGTACAAAATTCACAAAAAAT
>JAUYEK010000016.1 GCA_030691435.1 Sulfuricella sp.
GCGCAGCGAAGGGCGGTGGAGAGGGGCGGCTTTCTTTGGTTCCTTTCTTTGGCCGTTTAAAGAAAGGAACTAGCTCGTCGGGCTACCCCCGACACCCAAACATTTGGTGCGCATGGCGCACCTTACACTATGCCTTTTGCGAATTAGCGACGGTCTCGGCAAAAACATCCAGTATCGGCTGTATCTGTTCGCGCTTGAGCTTGAGCGCAGCCTGGTTGACTACCAGGCGCGAGCTGATCTGCATGATCTCCTCCACCGCCACCAGGTGGTTGGCCCTGAGCGTGCCGCCGCTGCTCACCAGGTCGACGATGGCATCGGCCAGCCCGACCAGCGGCGCAAGTTCCATCGAGCCGTAAAGCTTGATCAGATCGACGTGCACGCCCTTCTTGGCGAAATGCTCGCGAGCGGTTTGCAGGTACTTGGTGGCGACGCGCAGGCGTGCGCCCTGGCGCACCGCATTTTCATAATCGAAGCCTTCCGGCACCGCCACCATCATGCGGCAGCGCGCGATGTGCAGGTCCAGCGGCTGGTAAAGACCGTCGCCGCCGTGCTCGTTGAGCACATCCTTGCCGGCGATGCCCATGTCGGCCGCGCCGTATTGCACGTAGGTCGGCACATCGGAGGCGCGCACCACGATCAGGCGCACTTCGGGCCGGTTGGTAGACAAAATCAGCTTGCGCGAGGTTTCCGGGTCGTCGAGCGGAATAATCCCCGCCGCTTTCAGCAGCGGCGCGGTTTCATCGAAAATGCGGCCCTTGGAAAGGGCGATGGTAATACCTGTCATGATTCAATTCTCTCACCACAGAGACACAGAGGCACAGAGAAAATAAAAAACCCGGGGGTACTCTGTGCCTCTGTGCCTCTGTGCCTCTGTGCCTCTGTGTCTCTGTGTCTCTGTGGTTATCCGTTTTTGGTTAATGCACCCGCTTGATCCGCGCCCCGAGCTGGGACAGCTTCTCCTCGATGCACTCGTAGCCGCGGTCGATGTGGTAAATCCGCTCGATGCTGGTTTCGCCTTGGGCGATCAGGCCGGCCACGACCAGGCTTGCCGAGGCGCGCAGGTCAGTCGCCATTACCGTGGCGCCACTCAACGTGGGCACACCCCGCACCACGGCGGTATTGCCCTCGGTTTCGATGTTGGCACCCAGGCGCTGTAGCTCCTGCACGTGCATGAAACGGTTTTCAAAGATGGTTTCGGTGACGGTGGCTGCGCCATTCGCCACTGCATTCAGCGCCATGAACTGCGCCTGCATGTCGGTGGGGAACGCCGGATAGGGGGCGGTGCGCACGTTCACGGACTTGAGCGGCCCGTCCATTTCCAGGCTGATGGTGTCCGTACCGCATTCGATACGGGCTCCGGCCTCGCGCAGTTTTTCCAGCACCGCGTCGAGTATGTCGGGGCGCACATCCTTGAGCAGCACCTTGCCGCCGGTGGCCGCGACCGCAACCAGAAAAGTCCCGGCTTCGATGCGGTCCGGCATGACCCGGTAGTCGGCACCGTGCAGACGCTCCACGCCATGTACAGTGATCACGTCGCTGCCGGCGCCCTCGATTTTTGCGCCCATGGCGATCAGGCAGTTCGCCAGATCCACCACCTCCGGCTCACGCGCAGCATTTTCCAGCACCGTCGTGCCTTCAGCCAGGGTCGCCGCCATCATCAGGTTTTCCGTGCCGGTGACGGTGACGGTATCCATGAAAATCCGCGCGCCCTTGAGACGCTCCGCACGCGCCAGGATGTAGCCGTGCTCGATCTCGATTTCCGCGCCCATCGCCTGCAGGCCCTTGATGTGCAAATCCACCGGACGAGATCCGATAGCGCAGCCGCCCGGCAGAGATACCCGCGCCTGGCCGCAGCGGGCCAGCATCGGCCCCAGCACCAGGATAGAAGCGCGCATGGTTTTTACCAGCTCGTAGGGAGCCACCAGATTGTGCAGCTTGCGCGCGACGATCTCTACCCCCATGCGGTCGTTGACCGACACTTCCGCCCCCATCTGGTTGAGCAGTTCGAGCATGGTCGTGACATCGCGCAAATGAGGCACGTTGCCGATGTGGAGCGGCTCTTCCGTCAGCAATGCTGCGCAGAGAATCGGCAGGGCCGCGTTTTTAGCTCCGGAAATACGGATTTCCCCGGACAGGGGAATCCCGCCCTGAATGACCAGTTTGTCCATGGATTACGCCTTTGCGCTTTCCACCAGCTTCTGCATCTCGCCCTTTTCGTAGAGGTCTTTCATGATGTCGGATCCGCCGATCAATTCACCTTTGATATAAAGCTGGGGGAAGGTCGGCCAATTAGCGTAATACTTGAGGTTCTCATAGACTTCCGCGTCGGCCAGCACATTGACCGCCACATAATCGGTCACGCCGCAGGCCTTCAGAACCTGGGCCGCCAGACCGGAAAACCCACACTGCGGGAACTGCGGTGTGCCTTTCATGTAAAGCACGATCGGGTTCTCAGTGACGGTTTGCTTGATGTTGTTCAATGCGTTTTGATCCATATCCACTCCAATAAATATCAGTTACTTCGCCCACTGTTCGGGGCTAAAGGTCTTCATGGATAAAGCATGAATTTCCTCATGCATCCTGTCGCCCAGCGCCCGGTAGACCAGTTGGTGCTGCTGCACCATCCCCATGCCTTCGAAAGCCGGGCTGACGATCACCGCCTCAAAGTGACGGCCATCGCCTTGCACCTCTATATGGGTACACTCCAGGCCTTGTTCAATATAAGCTTTAACGTTTTCAGGTGTGAGCATGTCAATTCCGTAATTTATAGCCGCTCTTGAGCAGCGCCAAAGTGGCTAATGATAATGCCAAACAGCAGGCGCCGACAATCGCCAGACCCAGAGCGGGCGAAACGTCCGAAACGCCGAAAAAACCATAACGGAATCCGTCGATCAGATAGAAAAACGGGTTATAACGCGACAGCGCCTGCCAGAAAGGTGGCAAGGAGTGGATCGAGTAGAACACCCCGGACAGGAAAGTCAGCGGCATGATGATGAAATTTTGCACCGCCGCCATCTGATCGTAACCGCCCGCCCACAGCGCCGTAATGATGCCCGCCGCCGCCAGCATGGCGCAACCCGCCAGCGCGAACGCCACCATCCACAGGGGATGGGCCAGTGCGACCGGCGTGAACCACCATCCGGCCAGCCCTACCCCGAAGCCGACCACCAGGCCACGCACGATGGCGGCCGCCACATAGGCGGCAAAGAATTCCCAGTAGGCCAGCGGCGGCAGCAACAGGAACACGATGTTGCCCGACATTTTCGACTGGATCAGGCTGGAAGAGCTGTTGGCGAAAGCATTCTGCAGCATTGCCATCATTACCAGCCCAGGAATCAGGAAGGCGGTATAACCAACGCCCGGATAAACCTGCACATGTGCTTCCAGCACGTGGGAAAAAATCAGCAGATAGAGCAGTGTCGTCACCAGCGGCGACAGAATGGTCTGCAGGCCGACCTTCCAGAAACGCAGCAGCTCCTTGTAAAACAGCGTCCACAGGCCGGTCATCTCGCCACTTCCTTGTCAGCCCTGCCCATGATCTGCAAAAACACATCTTCCAGGTCCGGTTTCGACACTTCGAGCTCATCCACCGCCACGTTTGCCTCGCGCAAGCTCGCCAGCACGCCCTCCAGCCCGCTGTAATCTTTCAGCACCAGACGAAAGCAACCGGTTTCCTCGGCAACGAGCAACGACCGCAACACCTCGGGTAGCCGGTTGGGGTTGAGCTTGAGTCGAACCTGGGTTGCCGCATGGGCGCTGAGCAGATTATGCGTGGTGTCGAGCGCGATGACCTGCCCCTGCTTCAGCATGGCGATACGGCTGCACAGGGTTTCCGCCTCTTCCAGATAGTGAGTGGTGAGCACGATGGTGTGGCCGGCGCGGTTCAGACGCCGGATAAACTCCCACAAATTCTGGCGCAGCTCCACGTCCACTCCGGCGGTCGGTTCGTCGAGCACGATCACCGGCGGCTTGTGCACCAGCGCCTGAGCCACCAGCACGCGCCGTTTCATGCCGCCGGACAGCAAGCGGGTGTAGATATCGGCCTTGTCCGTCAGGCCCAGATTGTGGAGCAGTTCATCGATCCATGCGTCGTTCTTGCGCAGGCCGAAATAGCCGGACTGAAAGCGCAGCATTTCACGCACAGTGAAAAAGGCATCGTAGACCAGCTCCTGCGGCACCACGCCAAGGGTGCGCCGCGCATCGCGGTAGTCGGCCACCACGTCGTGGCCCATCACCCTGCTGCTGCCTTGAGTAGCGCGGGAAAGTCCGGCCAGAATGTTGATCAGCGTGGTTTTTCCGGCACCGTTGGGGCCGAGCAAGGCGAAAAACTCGCCCTGCTCCACCGTCAGATCCACGCCACGCAAGGCATGGAGGCTGCCGAAGCGCTTGTGCACTTCGCTGATTTCGATCGCGGGGGTCACGGTTGGATTGAACCCAGATTATCCATTAGAGCCAAAGACCGCTGTAGGAGCGGCGCCCTCGCCGCGATTTGCGGTCGCATTCGCGCCGGGGGCGGCGCTCCTACATGTACGTGCATTCCAATGGACAATCTGGATTGAAGCGGGTCAGCTGGCCTCGGTCGGCTGGATCAGATCGAGCACGCCGTAGAGGGTGGCCAGGCTCTTCAGATTATCGGGAAGGTTGGCGAAGCGGAGCTTGCGTTGATTGCGCTGAGCCTCGCGCAGCCACTCCAGCAACAGGCTCACCGCGGAGGAATCCACATCCTCCAGTTGTGACAGATCCACCACCAGGCCGTCTTTGCTGAACTGCCTGAGGCCGTCCGCCAGCAAAGCCCGTGCGTTGTCGATGGTGATCCGGCCCTGAACCCTGTAATTGTCGCCGTCTTGTAAAATCATATCCACGCCGCATCCATTTACAGACCTCTTCAGCCTTTGACGCCCGAAGTTTCGGACAGGTGATTCTTGTCGACCAGAACCTTGATCAGTCCATCGATGCCGGACTGACGAATCTCGCTGGCGAAAGAACCGCGGTAATTGGTCACCAGGCTGATGTAGTCCACCACCACATCGTAGACCTTCCAGCCGTCCGCATTCTTTTGCAGGCTGTAGTCGATAGGAACAGGCGGTCCGCCGGACTGCTTGACCACGGTCTTCACCGTCACATCGGTGTCGCCGGGCTGCATCCTCAACGGCTTGTAGTCGATGATCTGGTTTTTATAGGTACTCAGTGAAACGGAATAAGTACGCACCAGCAAGGTACGGAACTCCTTCACCAGCGCGTCCTGTTGTACCGGCGTGGCCTGACGCCAGTGTTTTCCCACTGCGAGCTGGGTCATGCGTTTGAAATCGAAATGGGGCAGCACCTTGGCATCAACTAGAGCGTAGATCTTCTGCTTGTTCCCGGCCTGGATATCCTTATCCTTCTTGACGATCTCCAGGACATCCTGGGAAGTCTCCTTGACCAGCACGTCCGGCGCCGTTTCCGCTGCGACGGCAACTGCGGTCGCACAAAAGAATGCCGTCACAAGGAACAGGGCATGACAAAACGATTTTTTCATAATGCGCTCCAAAAGAATTATTGTACTACGGCTTTTTTGTTGCCGCCCTGGTCTGTCTTTTTGTCGCCGCCATCATCAGCCGCTTTGCTGAAAAGGAATTGACCGATCAACTGCTCCAATACCATCGCCGACTGGGTCAGCTTGAATTTATCGCCGTTGTTCAGATTTTTCTCGTCCCCCCCAGCTTCCAGGCCGATGTACTGCTCGCCCAACAGACCGGAAGTCAGGATAGCCGCGCTGGTATCCTTGGGAAACTGATAGTTTTTACTGAGGCGCATTTCCACCTGAGCCTGGAAGGATTTATTGTCAAACCGGATGCCCGACACCCGGCCGACCACCACACCGGAGCTTTTCACCGGAGCCTTGATTTTGAGTCCGCCGATGTTGTCGAATTCGCCGTACACCTGATAGATTTCGGAACCATCATAGCCGCTGAGGTTCCCCACCTTGAAAGCCAGAATCAGCAGCGCGATGAGTCCGCCCACCACGAAAGCGCCCACCCACAAATCCAGTGTCGTCCGCTCCATAAACCTACACTCCCCGAAACATGAATACCGTTAAAATAAAATCCAGGCCCAACACCGCCAGCGCCGACGTCACCACGGTACGGGTAGTGGCGTGCGATACGCCCTCCGCCGTAGGCGGGGCATCATAGCCCTCGAACAGCGCGATCGCGGTCACCGCAATGCCGAACACCACGCTCTTGATCACGCCGTTCACGATGTCCTGCCTGAAATCGACCGCCGCCTGCATCTGCGACCAGAACGAGCCTTCGTCCACCCCGATCAGCACCACCCCGACCAGATAACCGCCGAACACCCCGACGGCGGAAAACATCGCGGCCAGCAACGGCATGGAGATCACTCCGGCCCAGAAGCGCGGCGCCACTACGCGTGAGATCGGATCGACCGCCATCATCTCCATCGCGGCAATCTGCTCGGTCGCCTTCATCAGGCCGATCTCGGCGGTGATGGCCGAACCGGCGCGGCTGGCGAACAGCAGGGCGGCCAGCACCGGCCCCAGTTCGCGCACCAGCGACAGCGCCACCAGCGAACCCAGCGCCGACTCGGAACCGTATTTTTGCAGGGTTTCGTAACCCTGCAGCCCGAGCACCATGCCGACGAACAGGCCGGAAACCAGGATAATGATCAGCGACATCACCCCCGTGAAATAGATTTCGCGGATGGTCAGGTGGATACGGCGGAAGCTTGCGCCGGAACTGATCAGCGTCATCAGGAAGAAGCGGCTGGCATACCCCAGGCGCCACACGCCGTCCACCACCGCGCCCCCGATGCTACGTAAACCAAAACCGACTTTTCTATGCGGCATGTGCGGACTCCAACAGCAAATCATTCCGATAGGGTGGGCTGGGGTAATGGAAGGATACCGGTCCGTCGATCTCGCCCCATACGAACTGGTGCACGTACGGCAGCTTGCTCGCCTTGATGTCCTCAGCGGAACCTTCGGCGACAACCACGCCTTCCGCCATGAAATACACGTAGTCCACAATCTTCAGGGATTCCTGGATGTCGTGAGTCACAATGATTGAGGTTGCCCCCAAGGCATCATTCAAATGCCGGATCAGGTTACCGATCACCGACAGCGAAATCGGATCGAGACCGGCAAACGGCTCATCGTACATCATCAGCATCGGATCGAGGGCAATCGCCCGCGCCAGCGCCACGCGCCGCGCCATGCCCCCGGACAGCTCGGACGGCATCAGCTTGTGCGCGCCGCGCAGGCCAACGGCATGGAGCTTCATCATCACCAGATCGCGGATCACGGTTTCAGGCAAATCGGTGTGCTCGCGCATCTGGAAGGCCACGTTCTCGTAAACGGACAGGTCGGTAAACAGCGCCCCGAACTGGAATAACATGCCCATCTTGCGGCGCATTTTATACAGGTCTTCTGGATCCATCCCGCCCACTTCTTTTCCCGCAACCTTGACACTACCGGTAGTGGGCTTGAGCGCTCCGCCGATCAGGCGCAGCGTGGTGGTCTTGCCGCAACCGGATAGCCCCATGATAGCAACGAGCTTGCCCCGGGGGATCTTCATATTGATCCCCTTCAAGATCGGACGTTTACCGTAAGTGAAGTTTAGATCGCTGATTTCAACCAGATTTTCAGCAGGCACGAGAATATGTTCTTTTATGCAAAGTATGTATTCTAAACCAGCTTGGCTCAGGCAACAATCAACCCCCGACACATTAAGGATTTATCCTATCCCATACCCATGGTTTCTGGCACAATCTCCAACCTAGGCACAATCGATTACAAACTATGTACCTCGACCATTTCGGCCTCAGTCAGCCGCCCTTCAAGATCACGCCGAACACCGGGTTTTTCTATACCGGCGGCAACCGTGGCGCCATCCTGGACGCGCTGCTCTACGCCATCACTCAT